>DASTTJ010000323.1:0-9567 GCA_035760205.1 Steroidobacteraceae bacterium
CAGCTGGCTCACGGATCACATCGCGGTGAATCTCCAGGGTTCCGTCGTCACCGATCCGGACGACGATCAACAGTTTCGCGCAGACGGCTCTTACATTGGTGTGAATGTCGGAAACTTCATGATCTCCGCCGGGTTCATGGAGCGTTGGTGGGGGCCGGGGTGGGACGGCAACCTCATCCTTTCCACCAACGCGCGCCCCATTCCCAGCATTACCGTCGAGCGCAACTACACCGATCCGTTCAAGTCGAAGCTGTTGTCGTGGCTCGGTACATGGCGGGCAAGCATCGCAATGGGTGAAATGGAGTCCGAGGACGTCGCGGTTCCCAATGTCCTTTTTTATGCGGCGCGCATCAATTTCAAGCCGCGGCCCTGGTTCGAGTTCGGACTGACCAGGACGGCTCAATGGTGCGGCGGAGAGCGGCCGTGTGACTGGGAGACTTTCTCCGACATGCTGTTGGGGCGCGACAACCAGGTCGAGGGTGGAGAATCGTCAGAAGATCAGCCTGGCAATCAAATGGCCGGCTACGACCTGCGCGTGCGCTCGCCCTGGAAGGCGCTGCCGCTCGCGGTCTACGGGCAGATGATCGGTGAAGACGAGGCGGGCAGTCTGCCGAGCAAGTTCATCGGCCTTTTCGGCATCGAGACCTGGGGTTCGAGTTCATTCGGAGGCTGGCGGCTGCGCGCGGAATACGCGGGCACCGCGTGCAATTTCGCTCGCGAGGCTCCCGAATACAATTGCGCATACCGCAATTCGATCTACCCCCAGGGATACAGCTACCGCGGCCGTACAATCGGGCACGCCATGGACAATGACAGCGTCATATTTTCGCTCGCCGGCATCCTGACGAGGCCAGGTGGCGATACCTTCAGCCTGACCGTGCGGCGGGTCGAGCTGAATCGCGACGGCGGGCCACATCCCATTAGCGAGGTGCCACTCGATCTCGACAATGTAGAATTGCGCTACTCGCGGATGTTTGGCGCAGGCAAGGTAGTTTTCGGCGTCGGCTACGACGGTCGATCGCCCGACCCGGCAACGGGTTCCGATGTCCGCGGATATGTCACTTGGCAACAAGGAATCTGATGCGTAGGGGATTGTGGTCTCTGGTCGTGCTGGCGATTGTGCTGGGCAATTCAATGCCTGCTCTTGCCCAGGTTCCCACGGCCGAACAGCTTGAGCTCCTGCGCAGCATGAGCCCCGAGGATCGGGAAGCGCTCATGGAGCAGCTGGGGCTTGGCGGCTCGGTTGTTACTGATGGCGCGTCAGCGGCCGGTGCCGGGGCGCGAGCTGATCGCGGCGCACGCGCGACGGATGCTCAGCGTCGCCGCGACAATGTTTCCGGGGATCTCTTTGCGGTTGATAAATCGCTCAAGCCCGAAGATTCGGTGCTGATCGAGATCGATTTTCGAAAAGACAAACCGCCACGCATCGAAAGTCAGGGCGTCGGGCTACCGACTATCACCATACCTGAGGAACTGGCTCCGGTACTCGGGCCAGAAGAGCGGATGGAGCTTCAGCAGCGGATCGATTTGGTGCGCTCGCGCAATCCCTATCAGCTCGATGCATCCGGTGCAGTGCTGCTCCCCGGCTTCGCACCCACCATGTTGGCAGGCCTCGATGAGGAGCAGGCAACGCGTCGGCTAGCTTCAATCGGCGCGTTCATGAAGCTGGACATCAAACTGACCAAGCTGCCTGTGCGCAAGGAAGGGGTCGCGGGCCTCAAGCCATTTGGTTATGACCTCTTCAAAGACAGTGCGTCGACTTTCGCACCGGTCACTGATGTGCCGGTGCCATCCGACTACATCGTCGGTCCTGGCGATCAGCTCAATGTGCAGCTGTTCGGCAGTCAGAATCGCAATCTGAAGTTGGTCGTCGGTCGCGACGGACGAATCAACTTTCCTGAGCTTGGTCCCATCAACGTGGGCGGCCGGACGTACGCGGGCGTCGCGGCTGACATCGAAGGTCGCGTCGCGCGCCAGATGATCGGCGTCAACGCCAGTGTCGGCATGGGCGACACACGTTCGATTCGTGTGTTCGTCATGGGTGAAGCGAATCGTCCGGGCTCGTACACCATAAGCGGGCTCGCCACCATCACCTCCGCGGTCTACGCTTCGGGCGGTGTGAAGCCGATCGGCTCACTACGCGACATTCAGCTCAAGCGTGCCGGTGCAGTCGTCCGACGCCTTGACCTGTACGACCTGCTGCTGCGTGGCGACACGAGTGACGACGCCAAACTACTGCCGGGCGATGTCATATTCATTCCGCCGGTGTCCGTAACGGTTGCGGTCGATGGCGAGGTGCAACGACCCGCGATCTACGAAATCAAAGGTGATACGACCGTCGCCGACATCGTCCGCATCGCCGGTGGACTCACCAGCGAAGCGGATTCGAGCCGCGCCGCGCTGGTGCGGGTCAATGAGGAACGAAGGCGCGTGGTCGTGAACGTGCCGCTGGACGCGGTGCCCGGCCGCGGCGAGCTGGTGCGCAATGGCGACAGCCTGCGAATTCTTCGGTTGCGCCCGACGCTCGATCAGGGCGTGACCATCGAAGGACATGTATTCCGACCGGGCCAGGTCGCGTGGCAGCAAGGGATGCGGATTACGGACGTGTTGGGCTCGGTTGATGAGCTCAAACCGAATGCCGATCTGAACTATGTGCTGATTCGACGCGAACTGCCGCCCGACCGTCGCGTCGTCATGCTGTCAGCCGACTTCGCGGCGGCGCTGCGCGCACCGAGCTCGGCCAAGAACGTCGAACTCATGCCGCGTGACCGGATCGTGGTGTTCGACTCAGAGTCCGGGCGCTCTCAGCTCTTGAATCCATTGCTTGAAGACTTGCGCCGGCAATCGCGGATCGATGTTCCGAGCGAAATCGTGCGCATTGACGGACGCGTCAAGGCGAATGGCGACTATCCACTCGAACCGCGCATGCGCGTCAGCGATCTTCTGCGCGCCGGCGGTGGATTGCAGGATGCCGCGTACGGGACCAAGGCTGAACTCACCCGCTACCGCATTGGCGGCGATGCGCGCCAGACCCAGCTCATCGATGTTGACCTTGCCGCGGTTCTCAAAGGTGACGACTCAGCCGACGTGCTGCTGCAGCCCTTCGATTTCCTGAACATCAAGGAAGTGCCCGAGTGGAGCGAGCAGGAGCAGGTCACGTTGCTCGGCGAAGTGCGATTTCCCGGCATCTATCCCATTCAACGTGGCGAGACTTTGCGATCGGTGCTCAATCGCGCGGGGGGCCTGAGTGGTCTCGCATTCCCCGAAGGTTCGGTCTTCACGCGTCTCGAATTGCAGGAACGCGAACAAGATCAGCTCGACAGACTTGCCGAGCGCCTGCAGAGCGATCTGGCCGCCGCGGCTCTGTCGGCTGCCGCCGCCAACCAGGGAGGAGCTGGCCAGGCTCTCACGGTCGGTCAGTCGCTGTTGAACCAGTTGAAGGCCACCAAGGCCGTCGGACGTCTCGTCATCGACGTCGACAGCGTGATCGCTTCGCCCATGGGTTCGGCGAACGACGTCGTCTTGCGCAAGGGTGATCTGCTGATCATTCCCAAGCAGAAGCAGGAAGTAACGGTGATCGGTGAAGTCCAGAACACCACATCGCACTTCTATCGTGAGAATCTCTCCCGCGACGACTACATCGGCCTCTCGGGCGGCGTTACCCGCAAGGCGGATCGCGGCAGCATCTATATCGTGCGCGCGGATGGCAGCGTGGTGGCGAGCGAAGGGCGAGGCTGGTTCCGCCGCAGTGGCCAGGCCGCCATGCGTCCTGGCGATACGATTGTCGTTCCGCTCGATACGGAGCGAATGCCGGCGCTGCCATTGTGGCAGGCGGTTACCTCAATCCTTTACAACCTGGCGATCGCCGCGGCCGCGGTCAATTCGTTCTGATGCAGGGGTACTTGGTTTGACGACGGAAAAACCGCGCTATTCGGACCTCGGCCCCGAGATCGATCTGGTCACGGTCGGCCGGGTCTTGTGGGCGCGCAAGTGGATTGTCGGCGGGTTCGGCCTGTTGTTCGCAGCCGCGGCGGCCACCTATGCGCTGCTCGCCACACCTATCTATCGTTCCCAAGTCACGATCACTGAAGCGCGCGACGGCAGCATGGGCGCGGCCGCTTCGCTTGCCAGCCAGTTCGGCGGGCTCGCGAGTCTCGCCGGGATCGATCTCAATGGGACGGGTAATGCGCGCGAAGCGCGCGCCGTACTCCATTCGCGCAAGCTCGCCGAGGACTTCATCCTGCGCTATAAGCTCACGGACGTGGTGCTGCCGCGCACCGGCAAGTCACACACCACGTGGCGTGCGGTGGAGCGTTTTCGCGCCAGCATTCTGACCCTGCGCGACGAGAGCCGCTCGGGCACTCAGGCCGTCTCGATCGACTGGGAAGATCCGAAGACCGCCGCGATTTGGGCTAACAACTATGTGGCGCTGGCGAACGAGATCGTGCGCCAGCGTGCGATCGAGGACTCGAACCGCAACATTGCTTACCTGAACGAGCAGCTCAAAAACACCAGCTCGCTGGAGATTCAGAAAGTGATGTTTCGTCTCATCGAAACCGAAACCAAGAACAACATGCTGGCCAATGGCCGCGTCGAATACGCGTTCACGGTGGTCGACGCGGCGGTCGCGCCCGAACTGCGCCTCAGCCCGAAGCGCACCCTCCTCACCATCGGCGGAGGGCTGTTTGGCCTGGTGGTGGGCTCGCTGTTCGTATCCGCGCGCGGTCTCATCCGCCCGCAGAGCTGACGCGCCGTTTGCCATGGGACCCACTGTCGCAAGAAATATGTGGCGATTGATGACTGCGTCCGAACGCCGCGAAGGGGTCGGACTGCTCGGTCTCATGACCCTCGGCATGTTGCTCGAGACACTTAGTGTCGGCTTGGTGATCCCGGCGCTCGCATTCATGACGCAGACGGATCTGCCGTCGCGATTCCCAGCACTGGCGCGTCTTCTTGCACCGTTTGGACCAGTGTCGCGCGAGCAACTGGTCGTGGGCGGATTGCTTGCGCTGGTCCTCATTTACGTGCTCAAGGGAGTATTTCTTGCGTTTCTCACATGGCGCAAACTGCGCTTCGTATTCGGAGTGCAGGCACAGATGTCGCGCCGCCTGTTTGCAGGCTATCTGCGCCAGGCTTATACGTTTCACATACAACGTAATTCCGCCGAGCTGATCCGCAATGCGCTCGGCGAGGTATACGAAATCACTCATCACGGACTTTACGAGGCGCTGCGCTTCATCGCCGAGATTCTGGTCATTCTCGGAATCCTCTCGTTGCTGCTCTACATCGAGCCCTTTGGGGCGGCAGTTTCCATCGCGACGCTCGGGCTGTTCGGCGGGGGCTTCTACCTGCTGACGCGCAAGCGGATGTTGCGCTGGGGCGAATTGCGACAGGTGCATGAGCGCATGCGGCTGCAGCAACTGCAGGAGGGTTTTGGCGGCGTCAAGGACCTGAAATTGTTAGGTAGGGAAGGCGCATTCATCGAGAGTTACGGCGTGCACGCCGACGGCTACGCGCGGGTCGGGCGCAATCAGAACACGCTGCAGGAATTGCCGCGCCTCATGTTGGAGATCCTGGCGGTTGGCGCATTCGCCGCTCTGGTCATCGTAATGTTGTCGCGCGGCGGCACGTTTGATGCACTGTTGCCGACGCTCGGGTTGTTCGCGGCTGCGGCATTTCGCATCATGCCTTCGGCAAATCGGATCATGAACTCGGTACAGATCATGCGGCATGCGATGCCGGTCGTCGGGACTCTCACCGCGGAACTCGACACACTCGCCCCCGAGGAGCCCGCGCACGCTGCAGCGCCGCTCAAGTTCGAACGCGAGCTGCGTGTCGATGGTGTCAGCTTCAGCTATCCCGCGGCTGACAGTCCCTCACTGCGCGACGTGAGTCTCACGATCCGCGCCGGTGAGTCAGTGGGCTTCGTCGGCGGCAGTGGCTCGGGCAAGAGCACGCTCATCGACGTGATCCTGGGGCTGCTCGCGCCACAGAGCGGCTCGGTTCTCGTCGACGGCGTTGACGTGCGCGACAGCCTGCGATCCTGGCAGGACAAGATCGGCTATGTGCGCCAGCAGATATTTCTGACCGACGATACCTTGCGGCGAAACATCGCATTCGGGATCCCGGACGCCGACATCGACGAACATGCGTTGCAGCGCGCGTTGCGAGCGGCGCAGCTCGAAGAGTTCGTGACGACTTTGCCGGCCGGGCTCAACACTCTGGTCGGCGAGCGTGGAGTGCGACTTTCCGGCGGCCAGCTGCAGCGCATTGGGATCGCGCGCGCGCTCTATCACGACCCGCCGGTGCTGGTACTCGACGAGGCAACGAGTGCGCTCGATACCACCACGGAGCGCGAAGTCATGAGCGCGGTGCGCGCGCTGCACGGTACGAAAACCGTGATAATCGTGGCCCATCGCCTTACTACCGTCGCCGATTGCGACTACCTCCACCGGCTCGAAGCCGGTCGGATCGTTCAAACGGGTTCTCCGAGTACCTTGATCGTGCCGGTTAGTGACGCACATCGCAACGCCGGCTGATAATTACGCATTGACCACACGCATCGCAGGAGAACTCAACGCCGTGCCCAGAGTGCTGATAACCACCGTCCCGTTTGCCGACCGTAACCGGTTGCCGCTCGAACAACTCGAGTCGGCTGGCATCGAATACATCATCAATCCGATCGGCAGGCGCCTGAAGGAAGACGAACTGGCTGACCTGATTGGCGACTTCGACGCGTTGATTGCCGGTACCGAGCCCGTTACCGAAAAGGTAATGGCACGCGCGGGCAAACTAAAGCTCATTTCGCGCGTCGGCATTGGTCTCGATAGTGTGGATCTGCTGGCGGCGGAGAAACGCGGCATCAAGGTGTCGTACACGCCTGATGCACCGGCACCGGCGGTGGCGGAGCTCACGATCGCGCTCATGCTCTCGCTGCTGCGCGGCGTGCACGTCGCCAACCTGCAACTGCACGCCGGCAAATGGCAGCGCATCTTCGGCAGGCGCATTGCCGAAGTCACGGTGGGAATCATCGGTGTTGGGCGCATAGGTGCGCGCGTGCTGCGCCGGATTCCCGCTTTCGGCACACCGCGCGTCCTCGCCAACGATACCAACCCCCAGCTGAAGTTCGATCCTGAACTCAAACTCGAATGGGTCGGCAAGGAAGACATCTATCGCAATGCCGATCTGATCAGCCTGCATGTGCCATTGACTCCGCAGACCAAGAACATGATCCGGCGCGAACAGCTCATGTTGATGAAGCCCGACGCGCTGATCATCAACTGTGCACGCGGCGGCATTATTAACGAGCGAGATCTCGCCGAAGTCATGAATGCCGGTCACCTGGGCGGCGCGGCGATCGACGTGTTCGAGCATGAGCCGTATAGCGGTGAGCTCGCGGACATCGAGCGATGCCTGCTCACCGCGCACATGGGCTCGATGTCAGTCGATTGTCGTACCCGTATGGAAATCGAAGCCACGGAGGAGGCGGTGCGCTTTCTTCGGGGTGAAGCGCAGCGCTCACCGGTTCCTCACGACGAGTACGAAATGCAACGGGCGGGGCGGTCGGCATGAAAACCGCCTGTGTCATCGGCGGCGGCGGCTTTCTCGGTTCACACGTTGCCGATGAGCTTGTCACGGGCGGGTACGTGGTGCGCATCTACGATCAGGTGCCATCCCGGTGGCTGCGCGCGGGGCAGCAGATGGTCGTCGGCGACATACTCGATCTCAAGGCGCTGCAGAGTGCAGTCGCCGGCTGCGAGGTAGTGTACAACTTCGCCGCGCTCGCTGATCTGAACGAAGCGCTCGACAAGCCGTTGCGGACCGTCGAGGTCAACGTCCTCGGTACCGTCAATGCGCTGGAAGCATCACGCCTTGCCGGCGTGCAGCGTTTCGTATACGCGAGCACGGTATACGTTTACAGCCGCGAAGGCGGTTTCTATCGCTGCAGCAAACAGGCGGCGGAGAGTTACGTTGAGGAGTATCAGCGAACTTACGGCCTGGATTTTACGATCCTGCGCTATGGATCGCTCTATGGTCCGCGCGCCGACGAGAGCAATGGCCTGTACATCATCGTACGCAAGGCGCTCGAGCAGGGCAGCATCAGCTACGTGGGCGATTCCGAATCGGTGCGAGAGTACATCCATGTCGAAGACGCAGCACGTTCGAGCGTCGTCGCTCTCGGTGAAGAATTTCGCAACCAGAGTGTAGTGCTCACCGGGTCGCAGCCAATGCGCGTCCTGGACCTGCTCAAGATGCTCGCAGAGATCATGGGCATAGCCGGGAATGTCGACTTTCGCGACGAGAAGTATGCAGGCCACTACGTACGTACGCCGTATGCCTATCTACCGAAGCTCGGCCGGCGTTTCAGCCCCGCGATGCATGTCGATCTCGGTCAGGGTTTGCTTCAGCTCATCGATGACGTCCGCGCCGAATGCGTGAAGGCCGGCAGGCTTGCGCGGTGAATGCCCGAGCCTTGCATTCGCTGGCTGGTCGGGGCGCTTGAACGTGATTGTTAGGAGGATTTCAGCGTGATTGCTGCTTTGATGATCGGACGGGCCGGCAGTACCGGTTTTCCGAAAAAGAATTTCTATCCGATTCTGGGCCGGCCGCTCGCGGCCTATCCGCTCATGGCCGCGCGCAAATCCAAGCTGGTCGACAGGCTTTACGTATCGACCGACTCGCCTGAAATCATGGCAATCGGCCGGGAGCACGGCGCGGAGCTGATCGAACGGCCCGTGGAGCTCGCGACCAAGGCTGCGCTCGGGGAGCATGTTTTTGTGCACGGCTACCGGGAGATCAAACAACGGCTCGCCGCCGAAGGAAAAGATCTCGAGCTGATGGTGCTGCTGTTCGCGAACGCGGCAACTGTCGTCAGCGAACAGATTGACGCAGGCATCGCCGCGCTGCGTGCCGACGACAAACTCGACTCTGCGGTTACTGTTTCCGAATACAACATGTGGAGTCCGCTACGCGCGCGCAAGGTCGGACCGGATGGTTGCCTGCATCCCTTCGTGCCGTTCGAGACATTCGGTGATCCCAAGACGCTCAACTGCGACCGTGATTCGCAGGGCAGTGTCTATTTCGCGGACATGGGGCTTTCCGTGGTGCGTCCGCGATGTCTCGACGATCTCGATGAAGGACTGCTTCCGCAAAAGTGGATGGGGCAGAAAATCCATCCGATCGTTTCCTGGGGCGGCTGCGACATCGATTATCCATGGCAGGTGCCGATGGTCGAGCACTGGTTGCGCGCACACGGCTTCGCTGAGGCGAGTTGATTGGCAATGCTAGAAGTAACCACTCGCCGCAAGCAGCGGTTTCTCGAGCGTCTCTTGACTGCGGCCGACGCTCGCCTCGGGTTCGCGGATGTCGGCTCTGGCGGTCCGCTCAAACGTCCGTGGAATCTGATGCCCACGCAACGGTTTCGAAAGTTCGAATTCGAACCGACTGCCAGCAGCGGCTCAGGTCTGCCGCTATGCGTTTCGAATCACGTGGGCCGCGCGCCGTTTCACGTCGCGCGCGATGAGCGCGCGTCTTCGTTTCACGCGCCACTCGCGGCATTCGCTGAGC
>DASTTJ010000324.1:0-2424 GCA_035760205.1 Steroidobacteraceae bacterium
GACTCAGGATCGCTCCGAAGGCGGGTTAGGCATCGGGCTCGCGCTGTCGAAGGGCGTGGTGCAGCTGCACGGCGGCACGATCGAAGCGCGCAGCGAGGGTCTGGGCAAAGGCAGCGAGTTCGTTGTGCGGATTCCCCGCCGCAGCGTGGCTTCTACCGTGCCGGACACCAACGCGGCGGTCGAGGTGCCGGCGCGCAAGCGGCGGGTGCTCATTGCCGACGACAATTGTGACGCCGCCGAAAGCCTGGCGATGCTGCTCGAGATCGAGGGTCACGCCGTGACGGTGGTGCACGACGGACAGAAGGCGCTCGCGAGCATCGAAGCTGCGCCTCCGGACATTGCGCTGCTGGATATTGGGATGCCGCAGATGGACGGCTATGAAGTGGCGCGGCAAGTGCGCGGCGACACCCGCGGCCGCAATGTCTTTCTCATCGCCGTCACCGGCTGGGGCCAGGAACAGGACAAGGCGCGCGCCATGGCCGCGGGATTCGACTTGCACTTCACCAAGCCCGTCGAGCCGAACCAGCTGATCGAACTTCTAGACGCGGAGATGCCTGCCCGATAAGGACTACAATGCCGCATGGCATTGAGCGTCTTCGACCTGTTCAAGATCGGCATCGGGCCTTCGAGTTCCCACACCGTGGGCCCGATGCGCGCCGCACGGCAGTTCGCCGCGCGCCTGGACGAAGAGCAGGTGTTAGCGCGAGTCACCCGCGTCACCGTGATGCTGTACGGCTCGCTGGGCGCCACTGGCAAGGGCCACGGCAGCGACAAGGCCATTCTGTTGGGGTTGTCCGGCCACGAGCCCGACACCGTCGACGTCGAAGCCATCGCGGGTAATGTAGAGCGCATCCGGACATCGGGCGAGCTACTCCTGTCAGGCACGCATGCCCTGCGTTTCGACGAACGCCGCGATCTCACGTTCAACCACAAGGACACGCTGCCACTGCATTCGAATGGCATGTTGTTTGCGGCCTTTGGCGCAGATGGCGCTGGCCTTGCCACTGGCACTTACTACTCCGTGGGCGGTGGATTCGTGGTCTCGGAGGATAAACGCATCGTGCCAGATGCGACGGTTCTGCCCTTTCCCTTTCACACTGGCGATGAGCTGCTGGCGCTGTGCGAGAAGGAAAACGCCACGATCGCGGAGATCATGCGTCGAAACGAGCGCCACTGGCGCACGGACAAAGAGATTGACCAAGGGCTGCTGCACATCTGGCATGTGATGCAGGCCTGCGTAGAGCGAGGCTGCCAGACCGCAGGTGTGTTGCCCGGGGGTTACAAGGTGAAGCGCCGGGCTCCCGGCTTGTTTGCGCAACTGACGGCGCCGCAGATCGCCGCGCCCCACGATCCGTTGATCGCGCTCGACTGGGTGAATCTCTGGGCGTTGGCGGTCAACGAGGAAAATGCCGCGGGCGGGCGCGTGGTCACCGCGCCGACCAACGGCGCCGCCGGCATCGTGCCCTCGCTCATGCACTACTACGCGCGTTTTGTGCACGGCGCGAACGACGCCGGTATCGTGGACTTTCTGCTCACCGCTGCGGCCATTGGCTTCTTATATAAGGAGAACGCTTCGATCTCCGGCGCCGAGGTGGGCTGCCAGGGCGAGGTCGGCGTCGCCTGCTCCATGTCCGCCGCCGCGTTGACAGCAGTTCTCGGCGGATCGGTGCGGCAGGTGGAAAACGCGGCCGAGATTGCGATGGAGCACCACTTGGGTCTCACCTGCGATCCGGTCGGCGGGCTGGTGCAGATCCCATGCATCGAACGCAATGCAATCGGCGCGGCGAAGGCCATCAACGTGGCGCGCATGGCGTTGCGAGGCGATGGCACGCACTACGTCTCGCTCGACAAGGTCATCAAGACCATGCGCGAGACCGGCGCGGACATGAAGACCAAGTACAAGGAAACGTCACGCGGCGGACTCGCCGTGAATATCGTCGAATGTTAGGAACGCATCCATGAGAGCAGGACTCGTCGTTTTTGCACTCGCCACCGTGGCGTTCGCAGGCCTCGCGCAGGCGGAAAAGCCCACGGTCAAGCCGTATGCGGCCGGGGCGCCTTACGGCGGAATTCCGCTGTGGAATCCCGGCGAGAAATTTATCGGCTTGTCGGGCGGTTCCTGCAACGGCACCTGCCCTGTCTACGAGCTCTACCTGTTCGACGATGGGCGCGTGGTGTTCAACGGCCGCAAGGACACGAGCAAGGTGGGTGTCTGGAAGAAGCGGGTGGCGCCCGAGGTCTATGCCGAGCTGCTGACCATGTTCGTGAAGACCCAGGTGCTGGACGAGGAGATCAAACGCCGCACCTGCCTCAAGGGCCGTTCCATGCTCATCGTGATGCGCTCCGCATCGGACGCCGGAGACGTGCGCACCGTGTCGCTGAATTCCGGCTGCGAAGGGCATGCCGATCTCGTCAAGCGGATCG
>DASTTJ010000325.1:0-2495 GCA_035760205.1 Steroidobacteraceae bacterium
TCACCACTTTCACGCCGCAAATGTGCGTGAAGATGGCTTCGGGACTTTGCGAATGTGTCTGCCCGCCGCGGATGCCGCCACCGCAGGGCGCGCGGATGACCACCGGCGAGGAGAAGTCGCCGGCGCTGCGGTAACGGATGCGCGCGAGTTCGCTCGCGATCTGGTCCACTGCGGGATAGATGTAGTCGGCGAACTGGATTTCGGCGATGGGCTTCAGGCCATTGACCGCCATGCCGATGGCCGTGGCCACGATGCCGCCTTCGGAAATCGGCGAATCGAGCACGCGATGCTCGCCATACTTCCGCTGCAGGCCATCGGTGACGCGGAAGACGCCGCCGAAATAGCCCACGTCTTCGCCCATCACCACCACCGACGGGTCGCGCGCCATCATCACATCCATGGCGGAGTTCAGGGCCTGGATCATGTTCATTTGCGCCATGATCAATCTACCTTCGCCACGAGCCCGAGCTCGGCGTTGAGTTTGATCTCTTCGGCGAGTTGCTCACTCTGGCGTCGCAGGTTTTCCGGGAATTCCTTGTAGACGTCCTCGAACATGAGATGGCGGTCGAGCCTCGGGCCTTCGTTGAGTGCGCCGAACGACACGGCTTCTTTCCATGCCGTGACCACCTGGGCGTCGAGCTCGGCGTGCAGCTCCTTGTGCTGCTTCTCGCTCCAATCGCCGCGCGCGATCAGGTGGTTCTTCAATCTGTCCACCGGATCGCCGAGCGGCCAGTGCTCGTAGTCGTCCTTGGGCCGGTAGCGTGATGGGTCGTCGCTGGTCGAATGCGCGGCCGCGCGATAGGTGACGAGCTCGATAAGTGTCGGGCCGCCGCCGGTGCGCGCGCGCTGCGCCGCCCACTGCGTGACCGAATACACCGCGAGAAAGTCGTTGCCGTCGACGCGAATGCCGGCGATGCCGTATCCCGGACCGCGCGCCGCGAACGAACGCTGCTCGCCGCCCGCCGTTCCCTGAAAAGTGGAGATGGCCCATTGGTTGTTGACGATGTTCATGATGACCGGCGCCTGGTGCACGGCCGCGAAGATGATGCCGTGGTGGAAGTCGGCTTCGGCGCTCGAGCCCTCGCCGATCCAGGTGCAGGCGATGTGGTCTTCATTGCGGATGGCCGCCGCCATGGCCCAGCCGACGGCCTGCGGAAACTGCGTAGTTAGATTGCCGGAAATCGAGAAAATGCGGCCGGCGTTCCAGTGGTACATGACCGGCAGCTGCCGGCCCTTGCACATGTCGCGGGTGTTGGAGAGCAACTGGCACATGAGTTCGACCAGCGGCTTGCCGCGCACCATGTAGATGCCCTGCTGGCGGTAAGACGGAAACAGCATGTCCCCGGGTTGCAGCGCCATTGCCTGGGCCACGCCCACGGCTTCTTCGCCGAAGCAGCGCATATAAAAGGAGATTTTTCCCTGCCGCTGCGTACGCTGCATGCGATCGTCGAAGATGCGCGTGAGCAGCATGTGGCGCAGGCCCACCTGCAGGTCTTCGGCCTCGAGGCGCGGGTTCCACTGGCCTACGGCCTCGTGTTTGTCGTCCAGCACGCGGACGAGTCCTACGGACACCTCTTCCATGTCGCGGGCGCGCGCGTTGACATCGGGTTTGTTGATGGCGCCCGCAGGCGAGAGCTCGACGTAGCTGAAATCCGGCTTGTCACCCGGTCGAGTGGGTGGCTGCGGTACGTGAAGTCTTGGCATGGGACGGATGATACCCGCCCCGACGCGTGCGCCTATCCCCTCACACACCCACGGGCTTCATCACCATCAGGAACACTGCGATCAGGGGCGCGCCGGTCGCAATCGATCCCCACACACCCCATGACTTCGACAACGCGTGGTATTGCGCCTCGTTCCAGGTACCGGACAAACCGGCTTGGGTGTTCGCCAGCAGTTTTTTCTGCAGCGGGCCCACTTTGATAGCGAAGGCCAGCCCCGAAACGCCGAACAGCACCAGTGACCAGCCTATCCAGAAGGTGCGCAGCAGGGGCAGCTGCGCGATAAACGCCAATGCAACACCCGTCGCGATGATGAGCAGCACGCCGGGCACGGTGAACCAGGCGTCGCTCTTGATGATGCCGTCGAGCGCCTGTGCGCGCGCGCGCAGGTCGCCGGTGCGATCGGCATGCCACTTCCAGAACACGCCGGTGATGATGTTGCCGAGGAACAGCACCACGCTTAGGACGTGCAGGGCTTTCAGCGCCAGGTACCACATGTTAGTTAGCCTCACGTTGGAGCCAGGCGACCAGCCCGGCTGCGTTCAACTCGAAATCCTTGGCCAGAATGGCGTCGATCCCGGCAGCGCTCATGGTGCAGCCATGCTCGCGCAGGGACTCATGGGCCAGCCGACGCAGATCGAGACGGATATTCGCCATGCCATGCGGACCGTTCGCCCGCGCAATGCTCACGAATTCGTCAATGGCATCCACCATGTCATTGGCCAGACGCGCGCACTCGGTCACTTCGCTGTAGTGCGTGAGATAGAGACGGCG
>DASTTJ010000326.1:0-4391 GCA_035760205.1 Steroidobacteraceae bacterium
CTTTGAAACCGCAGCCCGAGACGCGTCATGGACGCCGGCCGTCGACGTCCACGAGGAAGCCCAGCGCTTCATCGTGAGCGCGGATCTTCCGGGCGTGAAGCCTGCCGACATCGAAGTCACCGCGGACAAGGGTGTCCTCACGTTGCGTGGCGAGCGCCAGGTCGAGCAGCGCGGCGTCGAAGGCCATTACTCACGCGTCGAGCGCCTCAGCGGAAAATTCGTCCGGACCTTTACGCTGCCGGACAACGTCCAGACCGACGCCATCAAGGCGCAGTTCAAGGACGGCGTGCTCGAGCTCACGATCCCCAAGATCGCGAAAGCCGAGCCGCGCCGCATCGAGATTCAGGCTGCGTGAAAACCGTGCCAGGCACCGTTTGCCAGCAAACGGTGCCTGGCCCCTCTTATTTGCCTCCGCCAAACACGCGTGCCGGCAGCAGGATGATGGCGCGCAACAGCTCGAATACGCCCTCTACTGCGATTCCCAGCAGCCGGAACGGCAGCGCGATCAGCCAGACCAGCGGCCACAACACCAGCGCCAGCAGAGCCAGCGGCCAGCAAACCAGGAACAAAAGGAGCCACAAGAGAAAACTGATCATCGTTTGAGTATCCTCGTCGTCATGCCCAGTCGAGCAAAATTCGTTCGAATCGCCTTTATGTACGCGTTAGCGGCGCTGCCGGTTGCAGGCCATGCCGCTTTGCCTCCCGCGGTCGGCGAAACCCCGGTGCCGACGCTCGCGCCCATGATCAAGCGCGTCTCGCCAGCCGTCGTGAACATCGCCACCCGCGGCACCATCCGCGAACGCTCGCCCCAGAACCCGCTGCTCGAAGACCCCTTCTTCCGCCGGTTCTTCGATATCCCCGACATGAGCCCCCGCGAACGTCAGTTCCAGAGCGCGGGCTCCGGTGTCATCTTTGATGCAAAGAACGGCTACATAGTTACAAACGCGCATGTGGTTGATAACGCGACCGAAATTACGGTCACCTTGCAAGACGGCAGAGATCTCACCGCCACGGTGGTCGGCAGCGACGTCCCCTCCGACGTTGCTGTGCTCAAAGTGCCACCCGAAACCCTGATCCAGGTGGCGCTCGGCGATTCCACCCGGCTGGAGGTCGGCGACTTCGTGGTCGCCATCGGCAACCCCTTCGGCCTCCAGCACACCGTCACCTCAGGGATCGTCAGCGGCCTCGGCCGCTCCGGCATCAATCCGGACGGCTACGAAGACTTCATCCAGACCGATGCGTCCATCAATCCCGGCAATTCCGGCGGCGCGTTGGTAAATCTCCGCGGCGAGCTGGTCGGCATCAACAGCGCCATCCTGTCGCGCAGCGGGGGCAACATCGGCATTGGCTTCGCCATCCCGGTCAACATGGCGCGCAGCATCATGGACCAGCTGTTGAAGTACGGTTCCGTGAAGCGAGGGTTGTTAGGTGTGAACATCTACTCGTTGACGCCCGACATGGCCAAGTCGCTCAACATCGCCAATACCCAGGGCGTGCTGGTGTCGCAGATCACGGAAGGTTCTGCGGCGGAGAAGGCCGGCATCAAACCCGGCGACGTCATCACCAGCATCAACGGCCAGGGCATCAAGTCCAACAGCGAGTTGCGCAACGCCATCGGTCTCTCGCGCGTCGGCGACAAGCTCGACGTGGCACTGATTCGCGACCGGAAGCCGATGCAAGTGACGGCGGTCATCACCGAACTCCCGGTCACCAGCGCCAATACCAAGCGCAGCGCTCCGGGCGCCGCGCCTGACGTCGGCCCTGTGCACCCCGGCCTCGACGGCGCCACACTGGCCGATGCAGCCGATGGCGGTGTCGAGATTCGCGCGGTCGAACCGCGCAGTGCCGCCGCGCAACTATTCCGCAAAGGCGATCGCATCGAAGGGGCGAACCGCCAGACCATCGCCAACCTGAAAGAGCTGCGCGAACTCGCCAAGCGCGGTGGCGCGCTGGTACTCAAGATCCGCCGCGGCAATGCGATGGTACTGGTGCCGCTGCGGGCCCCCTGATCGGCTGCGTGGTAAGCCCGCCACGCGGGCCCGCAATTCGCGAATCAACGTTGTCTTGACGCGACGCGCGCGCCCGTCGAAACATGGCGCCGTGATCCTCACCGAACTTCCCGACCTGCCACCCCGGCCGCAGACGCCACAGAGTGCGGCGTTCCGGCGTGACTTCTATCGCCGCTGGGGACGCGAAAACTGCATCATCTCGGGCGCGTCCAGGCGCGCCGAATACGGAATGTTCCGGCAGATGCTGTCAGTCAAATGCGTCGCCCACGGCAGCGAGCGCTACTTCATCGACCGGCGGAACGTCACGGTCAGCGACGACACCTTCCTCGTCCTCAATGAGTAGTTGCGTTGCCCGCCGGCTACATCTATCTACTTGGGCGGAGGTAAAGGCCGTCGAATTGAACCTTCCATTCGTTCTTGCCCGTCGGCGCCGCTTCCCACAGCTGGCGCACCGTGCCATCGGCATGGGGAGTCCAGGTAATGCGATGTCGCTGCGCGGGCTGCTTCGGAGTCGCGAGCGTCGAACCTTCGAGGCGCATCGCGCCATTCGCAAACCCGCCGGCCAGACTGAGCACGCCACCGCTTCCGTCGATCCACAACTGATGCCAGCGACCATCCGCCCGATCGAAATGGTTGAGGCTCTTGCCCGAGAATCCGGAACCTCCCGTCCAGTTTTCCAACAGGGCGCATCCATCGAGAATCGATTCGATGCGATTGACCCCCGCCGCTTTGCCGCCCTCGGTGACCTGCCATTCGCCGATCCAGAAGTCGAAGTGGCGCGAACGTGCGTCGTGGCAACCTGTCACAGGTTTCTCCTGCGTGCTTGCCGGGGTCGTCGCAAGCAAACACGCCGACGCCGCCACGACGACCCACTCTCTGAACTTCATGCTGACCTCCCCGGTGCCGCAGCGTCGGCGCGAATCGGGTAACGGTCAACGGGGGTTTGTTACGAGGATTGCGGACTTGCGGGGCCAATTCGCCATCGTGCCCCATGACTCACCAAGTGCGCGGGCTCGCTGCGTTTTCGCGTGTTCGGGGCCATACCCCTGGCCACCGACGTATTCAAGGTGACGTGCCGCGCATCACGTGCCCGGCATAACGAAAGAAATGTGCCCGATCGCCGATGTGCAGTTCGCCGGCGTTTGCAAAGCGTAGATAGGGCTCGTGCACCAGCGAGGTGGTCCGGCCACGGATTCCTCAGATCACCTTGGTCGGCAGAGTGCGATCGGCAACCTCGATGGGTACCACCGCGAACACCGAGCGGAGCTTCTGAAAATGCGGCTCGTGCTGCGCGAGATCGCGAGCCGCCAGGCGCAGGTACTTGCGCAGGTGCGGATTGAGGTGCGGGGCGACCGCCTCTGGCTCCAGTTTGCGCAACCGGCAGAAGATGGCAAGCGCATGGGCGAATTCGCCTTCGTTGAGATCGTAGCGCGCGGCTTCGATCGTGGAATTGGCCATGAATACGCCGAAGCCCATGAACACCGTGGCGAGGTCGATCGCCGGTTCGTGCAGCATCGCGCCACCCGGCGCCGGCTCCTCGAACGTCTCCACCAGCATGCGCGCAAGTTCGTGTGCGAACGCGCCGACCATCGACATGGCCGGGAGCTCGCCGCGTCGATAGGTGATGACCGGGATGCGTTCACGGGTCGCAAGCGCGGCGCGCGGTTCCGTGGGCTCGGGTTCCACCGCGCATGGCCAGTCCGCCATACCCGCGTGATCGCGCACGCGGCGGAACAAGGCCGCGACGGCAGCGTGACCCTTCATGCCCCGATCCGGAAAATGCTCCTCGATCGGCAACACCAACGTCGTGTCGAGAAACTTGGGAAAGCCACCGCCGTTGCGCAACATCCATGCGAAGACGGCGAACTGCCAGTCCCGGCGCGGCGCATCGAGAAACGGCTTGGGTCTCGCCCGGAATTGGTTGCGCATGAATCGTGGGACCTTGCGGCCGATGATGACGCGCCCAAAACCGGCCTGCACGCGAAATTTCCGACGTTACATAAGCCAAAGATACCTGCGCTCAGTCTGCGGCTGGAGCCGGCAGGGCGCGCACGGCGTTGATTCTTACGCGTGCCCCCGATTGCGCCGAGTGTGTAGCCAGCTCACGTAACCGGAACTCGTCGAATGCGGCGATCTCGAGGCTGGCCGGTGGCGTGGTGTCCCAGCGTTCGTTGCGCAGGTACTGCCACACGTATTCGTCGAGAAAGCCGGCGGCATCGACTCGCTCGAGCTCGTTGAAGTAGATAGACGTCCGCTCGGCGGCAGCGCGTGTCCGGTATTCGCGCAACGCGGCGAGCCGGGCGGCCAGCTCGGCCGCGAATCCGGGAACCAGCCGCCCGCCGCAAGGCGGTCGCGTCGCGGGATGTTCGCCGGAAAACCGCG
>DASTTJ010000327.1:0-4874 GCA_035760205.1 Steroidobacteraceae bacterium
TCTACGAGTGGAAGAAGGGAGCGCTCGAATGGGATTAGAGAATCAGGGCGTGGACGAGAACGCGGCCGCGGGCGAATTCGCCGAGCGCGGGTTCGTCACAACGTCCGTCGACACCGTCATGAACTGGGCACGCACCGGTTCGCTGTGGCCGATGACCTTCGGTCTCGCGTGCTGCGCCGTCGAAATGATGCATGCCGGCGCCTCGCGCTACGACCTCGACCGCTTCGGTGTCGTGTTCCGTCCAAGTCCACGCCAGTCCGACGTCATGATCGTCGCTGGCACGCTGGTCAACAAGATGGCGCCCGCACTGCGCAAGGTCTATGACCAGATGCCCGAGCCGCGCTGGGTCATCTCCATGGGTTCCTGCGCCAACGGCGGCGGTTACTACCACTACTCTTATGCGGTGGTACGAGGCTGCGACCGCATCGTGCCGGTGGACGTCTACGTGCCGGGTTGCCCGCCGACGGCTGAGGCGTTGCTCTACGGCATCATTCAGCTGCAAAAGAAAATCGAGCGCACGAGCTCGATAGCGAACATCTCCAAACGCGCATGACCGGAATTTCAACACTGGCCGCGAAAGTCGACGCCCGACTGCCGGGTCTGCTGACCCGCGTGCCGTCGCTCGCCGATGAGCTGTGCTACGAAGTGCAGCCGGACAAGCTCAAAGAGGTGTGCCTTGCATTGCGCGACACGCCCGAGCTCAAGTTCGAAATCCTCGTCGACGTCGCGGGAATCGATTATCTCGACTACGCCACCACGGAATGGAAGACGAATTCGGCCACCACCTCGGGATTCAGCCGCGGCGTGAATCGCGATGGCGCCCGCGTGCCGCATGACGGCGCGCGTTTCGCCGTCGCGTATCACCTGCTGTCGATCACTCACAATCAACGCCTGCGGCTGCGTTCGCGCTGCGTGGATGCCGAAGATCCGATCATCGATTCGGTGGTCGATATCTGGCCCGGCGCCAACTGGTTCGAGCGCGAGGCGTTCGACCTGTTCGGCATCCTGTTCACCGGTCACCCGGACTTGCGTCGCATCCTCACCGACTACGGGTTCATCGGGCATCCGTTCCGCAAGGATTTCCCGCTGATCGGCAATGTCGAAGTGCGCTACGACGCCGACAAGCAGCGCGTGGTGTACGAGCCAGTCTCGATCGAGCCGCGAACGCTGGTGCCGAAAGTCATTCGCGAAGACAACCGCTACGCTCCGGCGCTGAAGAAATGAACGAGATCCGCAATTTCACGATGAACTTTGGTCCGCAGCATCCGGCGGCGCACGGCGTACTGCGCCTGGTGCTGGAGATGGACGGCGAGGTCATCCAGAAAGCCGATCCGCACATCGGGCTGCTTCATCGCGGCACGGAGAAGCTCGCCGAATCGAAGCCCTTCAACCAGTCCATTGGTTACATGGACCGGCTCGACTACGTGTCGATGATGTGCAATGAGCACGCCTACGTCATGGCCATCGAGCGGTTGTTAGGCGTCACCGTGCCGGTGCGTGCCCAATACATCCGCGTGATGTTCGACGAAGTCACCCGCGTGCTGAACCACCTCATGTGGCTCGGCGCGCACGCGCTCGATATCGGCGCGATGACGGTGTTCCTGCTCGCGTTCAAGGAACGCGAAGACCTCATGGATTGTTATGAGGCGGTCTCCGGCACGCGTATGCATGCGACGTACTACCGCCCGGGTGGCGTGTATCGCGACCTGCCGGATTCCATGCCGAAGTACCAGGCTTCGAAGTGGCGCTCGCAGAAAAATGCCGACGTCATGAACGAGGCGCGCCAGGGTTCGCTGCTCGACTTCCTGGATGCGTTCGTGGCGCGTTTTCCGGCCTGCGTCGACGAGTACGAAACTCTGCTCACCGACAACCGCATCTGGAAGCAACGCACCGTGAACATCGGCGTGGTCACGCCAGAGCGGGCAATGGCGCTCGGGTTCACGGGCGCCATGTTGCGCGGCTCGGGAATCGTCTGGGATCTGCGCAAAAAGCAGCCGTACGAAGTTTACGCGGACATGGATTTCGACATCCCGGTCGGGGTGAACGGCGACTGCTACGACCGTTACCTGGTGCGCATCGAAGAGATGCGCCAGAGCAACCGCATCATCAAGCAGTGCATCGACTGGCTGCGCCGCAATCCTGGCCCGGTGATGATCGACGATCGCAAGGTGCGTCCGCCGAATCGCGAAGAGATGAAGGGCGATATGGAATCGCTGATCCATCACTTCAAGCTGTTTACGGAAGGGTATTCGGTGCCCGAGGGCGAAACTTACGCTGCGGTCGAAGCGCCCAAGGGCGAATTCGGCATCTACCTGATTTCGGACGGGGCCAACAAGCCGTATCGCCTGAAGTGCCGCGCGCCGGGTTTCGCGCACCTGTCGGCGCTCGAGGAAATGACCAAGGGTCACATGCTGGCGGACGTGGTCGCGGTGATCGGAACGCAGGACATCGTGTTCGGAGAGGTGGATCGATGAGTGCGCATGTCGTGAAGACGGCGGATGGTGGCAGCTTCGAGCCGGGCTTGAGCGAAAAGGCGCGGCTGCTCAACGAACACACACGTCACGAAATTGACGAGTGGATCGCGCGTTTCCCCACCGGCCGTCATCGTTCGGCGGTTCTCTCTGCGCTGCGTTTCACGCAGGAGCAGAACAACGGTTTTCTCACGCCGGAACTCATGGATGGCGTCGCGGAATACCTGCGGCTGCCGTCCATTCAGGTGTACGAAGTCGCCAGCTTCTACTCGATGTTCGAGACGCATCCTTGCGGCCGGCATCATGTGAGCATCTGCACGAACATCAGCTGCATGCTGAATGGCGCCGAAGACCTCGTTGCGCATTGCGAGAAGAAACTCGGCATCAAGCTCGGCGAAAGCACCGCTGATGGCCGCATCTTCCTCAAGAAGGAAGAGGAGTGCCTCGCGGCCTGCACGGGCGCGCCAATGATGATGGTCGATCACGCATTCCACGAGTACCTGACGCCTGAAAAGGTGGACAAGGTGCTCGACGAGCTGAAGTAGGAACCGGCATGGCAGGCGCTGCGGAAAAATGGGCTGACAAGATGAACCTGACGGTGTTCGAGCCGTTGAAGTTCAAGGAATCCTGGAAGCTCGAGAACTACCTCAAGATCGGCGGCTATGACGCGTGGAAGAAGATCCTCGCGGAAAAGCCCGCGCGCTTGAGCGTGGTCGAGCAGGTCAAGGCTTCCGGTCTGCGCGGCCGCGGCGGCGCCGGCTTTCCCACCGGCACGAAGTGGAGCTTCATGCCGCGCGACGCCACCATGCAGAAATACGCGGTGTGCAATTCCGACGAGTCCGAACCCGGCACCTGTCACGATCGCGACATCCTGCGCTACAACCCGCACTCGCTCATCGAAGGCATGGCCATCGGCGGGTTCTGCATGAACGCGACCGTGGGCTACAACTACATCCGTGGCGAGTTTCTGGGCGAGCCCGTTCCGCGCTTCGAAGCGGCGGTCAAGGAAGCGTATGCCGCCGGCTTGTTAGGCAAGAACATTCTCGGCTCCGGCATCGATTTCGACCTGTTCACCGCGGTGGGCGCGGGCGCCTACATCTGCGGCGAAGAAACCGCGCTGCTCGATTCGCTCGAAGGCAAGCAGGGCAAGCCGCGCTTCAAGCCGCCGTTCCCGGCCGCGTATGGCCTGTATGGCGCGCCGACGACGATCAACAACACGCAAAGCTACGCGTCGGTGCCGACGATCCTTCGCAAGGGTCCGGAGTGGTTTGCGAAGCTGGGCGTGGCCAATGCCGGTGGCACCGCCATCTTCTCCGTATCGGGCCACGTCAACAAACCCGGCAACTACGAACTGCCGATGGGCATTCCGTTCGCCGAGCTGCTCGAGATCGCGGGCGGCATGAAGGGCGGCCGAAAGCTCAAGGCCTGCATACCCGGCGGGTCGTCGGTGTACGTGCTGCCTGCCGAAAAGATCATGGCGGCAAACATGGACTACGACTCGCTGAAGGCCGCCGGATCTTCTGTGGGTTCGGCCGCGGTCATCGTCATGGACGAAACCACCTGCATGGTGAAGGTGCTGGAACGCCTGTCCCGTTTCTACAAGAGTGAATCCTGCGGCCAGTGCACACCGTGCCGCGAAGGCACCGGCTGGATGAATCGCGTGATTCGCCGGATCATGGCCGGGCAGGGCGAGAAGAACGACCTGCAACTGCTGGTCGACGTCGCCGGCCGCATCGAAGGTCACACCATCTGCGCGCTCGGTGATGCTGCGGCGTGGCCGGTGCAGAGTTTCCTCAAGCACTTCCGGCACGAATTCGAATACATGATCGACAACAGTGGTCGCAGCATCGTTGACGACCCGGCGAAGAGGGCGGCATGAGCACGCCTCCTCCAGTGACGACGCCACCGCCCGCGGCACCGCCGTCCGACGTCGTCAACGTCGAAGTCGACGGCAAACCCTGTCAGGGCAAGAAAGGCCAGATGATCATCCATGTCACGGACGCGCAGAACGCGTACGTGCCGCGCTTCTGTTATCACGACAAACTACCCATCGCGGCCAACTGCCGCATGTGCCTCGTCGAAGTGGAAAAGGCGCCGAAGCCGTTGCCGGCCTGCGCCACGCCCATCGGCGAGGGCATGAAGATTTTCACCAAGAGCCCGAAGGCCATTGGCGCGCAAAAAGCGACCATGGAGTTCCTGCTCATCAATCACCCGCTCGACTGCCCGATCTGCGATCAGGGTGGCGAGTGTGAGCTGCAGGATCTCGCCATGGGCTTCGGCCGCGACATCTCGCGCTTCGTCGAGCGTAAGCGTGTCGTGCAGGACCAGAACCTCGGGCCTCTGGTTTCCACGGACATGACGCGCTGCATCCACTGCACGCGCTGCATCCGTTTCACCGAGGAG
>DASTTJ010000328.1:0-4839 GCA_035760205.1 Steroidobacteraceae bacterium
GTTCGAGCGCTTCAACATCGAGGCGCTTGCAACCACCGAGTCGCCACTCGACGATCTCATGCACCACGTCACCATTCGCAAGAGCGGCTGGCAAGGGCGAGTCATCACGGCGTATCGCCCCGATCCGGTAGTCGATCCGGACACCATTGGTTTTCTCGATAATCTCAAGCGGTTCAGCGCGATCACGGGCGAAGACGCGCTCTCCTGGCGCGGATACATAGCGGCGCATCGCAAGCGCCGTGCGTTTTTCGCGGTGATGGGCGCAACATCCACCGACCACGGCCACCCGACCGCGCGCACGGCGGACCTGAGCCCCGCCGACGCCGAAGCGTTGTTCACCCGCATCGTGAAAGGCGCGGCGAATCCGGGCGATGCCGATCTTTTCCGTGGTCAGATGCTCACCGAAATGGCGCGCATGAGCCTCGACGACAAGCTCGTGCTGCAGATCCATCCGGGTTCCTGGCGCAATCACAACGCTCCGTTGTTCGACCGCTTCGGTCCCAATGTGGGCGCGGACATACCGACCGCCACCGACTACGTCGGCGCGCTGCGACCGCTGTTGAATCGCTACGGCAATGATCCTGCGCTTTCGATCATCGTTTTCACACTCGATGAAAGCACTTATGCGCGCGAGCTCGCGCCCTTGGCGGGGCACTACCCGGCGCTCAAGCTCGGACCCGCGTGGTGGTTCCACGACAGCCCGGAAGGCATGATGCGGTTCCGCGAGCAAACTACCGAAACAGCGGGTTTCTACAACACCGTTGGCTTCAACGACGACACGCGCGCCTTCCTCTCGATTCCTGCGCGCCACGACGTGGCCAGGCGCGTCGATTGTTCGTTCCTCGCGCGCATGGTCGCCGAACACCGGCTGCCGGAAGACGAAGCCGCGGTGCTCGCGCCGCAACTCGCCTACGACTTTCCGAAGAAAGCGTACAAACTTTGAGCGAAGAATCCTTGGGGGTAAGCCGAATGAGTTCTAACAACGTTTCAAATGACACCGGTGGCATTGGCGCCGGCACCATCGCGGGCCGCATTGGCAACTATCGGTGGGTGATCTGCGGGCTGTTGTTCTTCTGCACGACGATCAACTACATCGACCGCAACTCACTGTCAGTACTGAAAACCACGTTGCAGGGCGCGCTCGGTTGGACCGACGTGGATTACGGCTGGATCACTTTCGCGTTTACTTTCGCGTACGCCGCTTTCCCGTCGCTCATAGGAGTCTTCGTCGACCGTTTCGGGGTGAAAAGGGCGCTCGCCGGCGCGCTGGTATTGTGGTCGCTGGCCGCGGCCGCGCATGGTCTCGTGGCGACGGTGCTCGGGTTCGTAATCGTTCGCTTCGTGCTCGGCATCGCCGAGGCGGCCAACTTCCCGGCATCCATCAAGGCGGTGGGAATGTGGTTCCCGCAGAAAGAGCGTGCGCTGGCCACGGGCATCTTCAACTCCGGAACGAGCGTCGGCGTGATGGTGTCATTTGTCACCGTTGCGATCGCCGGAGCGTGGGGTTGGCAGGGTGCTTTCGTCTTCATCGGTGTCATTGGTCTGGTGTGGTTGTACTTCTGGCAAAAGTATTTCGACGTCCCTGAACGCCAGCAAAGACTCGGCAAGGCGGAACTCGAGTACATCCAGCACGGTATTCCGCCCAGCGTGCAAAGTGTGAAAGTGCCGTGGACCGCGCTGCTGCGCTATCGGGAGATCTGGCCGTTCATGATCGGCAAGTTCATCACCGATCCGGTGTGGTGGTTCTACCTGTTCTGGCTGCCGTCGTACCTCGAGCGCGAGCGAGGCCAGAACCCGCTCACCAGCGCGCTGTGGATCGGCGTCATCTACACAGGTTCGAGCATTGGCTCGATTCTCGGGGGCTGGCTGTCGGGCAGTTTGATCAAGCGAGGCTGGCCCGTGGGCAAGGCGCGCATGACAACCATGTTTCTCGCCGCCATTTTCATGCCCGGCTCGATCATCGCGTACTACACGGACAGCTTCGTCACCTGTGTCGCCTTCATCACGCTGGCCACCGCCTGCCACCAAGCGTGGTCGGCCAACCTGTTCACCAATGCCACCGATCTGTTTCCGCAGAAAGTCTCGGGGTCTGTGGTGGGATTGGGCGCCACCGCAGGAGGCATTGGCGGAATGTTCATGACGTTGTTCGCAGGCCTCGCGGTCCAGTGGACGGGCAATCAGCAGATCGTGTTCGTATGGGCGGGCGTCATGCACCTGCTGGCACTGGCCCTGTTTTGGTTCTGGTTCCATGGAAAATTTGTGCAGGTGAATCTCGATGCCAGGCTCGACGAATCGGCGGCGCATCGCGGGCTGGTGATCTCCGGAGTGGCGGTTGGCCTTTTCGGCGCGGCATTGTGCGCGCTGGTTTACAGCTACTGGGAAACGATGGTCGCGGCGGTCAAGGTCAACGGCGCGGCGCAGGCCGCGGTCGTTGCCGTGGGTTTCGTCGTGATTGGCGCCGCGTTGATATACGCGGGGTCGCCGAAGAAGCGCCTGTTGGCAATCTGACAACCAACATCCCGCGGGCTCGAGCCCACCTACGCTCAAGCCCGCGGCTACTTGGTCGACGAGTAGCGCTTGCGCTTCTCGGCGGCCATCGCGCGGGCTCTTTCCATTTCCTCGACTTCGGTCACTTCCAGCAAGTCTTCGATGACGCGCGACAAGTGCTCTCGCATGGCGGCGCGCGCGGCATCGGGCTCGCGGCGCTTCAGCGCACGCACGATCGCGGCGTGCTCTTCGATGGGTGGCTTGTAACCCCTGGCGCGAACTTTAGCGCTCATCGAGCGATTTTGCGGTGAGCGGACACGCGAGTCCCACAACATTTGGACCGCCGCGGTAATACCCGTGTTCTGCGTCGAGCTGGCGATGAGTTCATGGAACCGCCGATCAGCGTCCTCGCTCTTCAGGATTTCGTCCTGCCGGTTGTCTTCGCGCATTTCGTCGATGAGCTCTGAAAGCTGCGCGAGTTGCGCATCGTCGATCCGCATCGCGGCCATGGCGCAGGCTTCACCCTCGATGGCGCGACGAGCCTCGAGCAACTCGAAGAAGCCGATGTCCTTGTAACTGGCGGCGCCCGCTGGCGGCTGCCTGTTGATCACATACACGCCCGAGCCCAGGCGGACCTCAACGAGTTCGTCGAGTTCGAGGGCAATGATGGCCTCGCGCACGGTTGGCCGTGACACGTCGAAGGCTTGCGCCAGCTCGCGTTCGGAGGGAAGTCGCTGTCCGACCTCATATTTGCCTTCGGCAATGGCACTTGCGAGCTGTTGCGCGATTTGTTCGTAGAGCCGCCGGGTTTCGACCATGCCGCGCAGTATGTCCGGACGAAGTCCGGCCAACAACCGAAATTGGTCAGGGCGGTTCGAGCAGGAAACAGTCGTATTGGACTAAAGGTGGTCAGGGCGCTTCTTGCACTTGGCCTGACCAATTGCTACGGTGTGGCCCAGAACGTTGGCAGACACAACGTCGGCGATCGTCTGCACTGGCAGCGTCGCAAAGTCATCTATCTAGAGGGGGGGCGATGCGTACCACGAAATTTCATGACCTTGCATTGATCGGAGTCGGCGCGGCGGTGCTCATTCCGGCAAATGCGCTCGCGCAAAACGCGGACGCTCAAGTTGCGAGCGGCGAAGAAATCGAGGAAGTGGTCGTCACGGGTTTCCGTGCGGCACTTCAAAGTTCCACCGATGCAAAGCGTGAGTCGACAAATTTCACCGATTCGGTTTTTGCCGAAGACATCGGCAAGTTTCCCGATCTGAACATCGCGGAGTCGCTGAATCGCATTCCCGGCGTACAGCTCACTCGCGAGATCAACGGTGAGGGCCTGAACATCGCGATCCGCGGTCTTGGCACCAATTTCACCAAGACGGTCTTGAATGGCGCACAGATCAGCGTGGCTTCCAGCGGACGCACCGACGCGCAAAACCAGAACCGCGAGCTCGATCTCGATCTTTTCCCCACCGAGCTTTTCACTCGCCTGGACGTCAACAAGACGCCAATGGCCAGCATGATTGAAGGTGGTGTCTCGGGCACTGTGAACATGCGCAGCGCGCGCCCGTTCGACAACCCGGGCACGCATCTGTCCTACCAGCTCCAGGGGAGCTACGGCGAAGTCAGCGAGCAATACAGCCCGCGCGCCGCGATCACCGGCAGCTGGACCAATGATGTATTCGGCGTGCTCGTCGGCATCGCCGCCGTCGACAACAAGACCGAGACTACGGGCTACGAGACCATCGGCTGGACAAACGCCAACCTTTCCGACGCGCAGTGCGGCGTCGCGGCCATCGACCATGACAACAACCCCGCCACTGCCGCGCAGAACATCTGCAACTACGCCATCGGCGGTAACGGCTTCAGCATTCCGGGCACGGTTCCTGCGACGGCGGGCAATGGCCTGACGACCGGCGCAACAATCGATGCGGCTTTCCTCGAAGCCAACAATCCCGGTGTCACTGCGCGACAGATTGGCGAAGCCATTATTCCGCGCCTCAGCCGCCCGGCGTATGTGTCCGGCTCGCGCGAGCGATATGCGGGCCTGGTGTCCCTCGAGGTCCGTCCGTCGGAGACGATGCGGTTCTACGCTGACACGATGTACTCCGAGGCCAATCGCGACTTCGATCGCCTCGACATGAACTGGGTTGTCCGAAATTCCAACTGGATGGTGCCGCTCAACACAACGGTCGACGACAACAATGTCTTCACCAGCGGCACGTTCGCCAACTCTCAGTTCTTCCTGGAAGCGCGTCCGTACGAAGAAACCGTCGATTTCTGGAACTTCAATCCGGGCGCGCACTTCGAGTTTGGCGACAACGTGCAGGTGGATTTCCAGCTGAACAAGAG
>DASTTJ010000329.1:0-6905 GCA_035760205.1 Steroidobacteraceae bacterium
CGTCCGTCATCGGCGGCGAATCCAGCATTCCCATCGCGCAGTTCGGCACCTCGAACATCGGCCGGATGAAAACCGTCTATCGCAACGGTCTTGGCGTGCGCTACGGACGCATCATGCAGGCCATCTCCGGCGTGCATTTCAACTACTCCTTCCCGGTGCGCATGTGGGACGCGTGGGCGGACCTCGTGCAATCGCGCGAGCGCGGCCAGCCGTTCATTTCGGATCGATACTTCCATCTGTTGCGCAACTATCGCCGTCACGGTTGGCTGGTGCTGTACCTCTTCGGCGTTTCGCCGGTGGTGTGCAACTCGTTCCTGCGCGGCCGCAGCGTGACGCTGCCACGCCTCTCGAAGGACACGTCGTACGAGCCTTACGCCACGTCACTGCGCATGAGCGATCTCGGTTACCGCAACCGCAACCAGGCCGGACTTTCCGTGTCGGTGAACAGCCTCGACGAATACGTTCGCGACCTGTCGCGCGCCATCAGCACACCGCACGAGCCGTACGAGAAGTTAGGCGTGAAAGTCGGCGACGAATATCGCCAGTTGAACGCCAATATTCTGCAGATCGAGAACGAGTACTACAGCTTCATTCGCCCGAAACGCGTTGCCCGTTCCGGCGAACGGCCTACCAAGGCGTTGCGACGTGCCGGCGTCGAATACGTCGAAGTGCGCGCGCTCGATGTCAGCGCCTTCGATCCGGTCGGCGTGAACCAGAACAAGATGCGCTTCCTCGAAGTGTTTCTCGCGTTGTGTCTCATGAAGGATTCACAGCCGATCGGCGTGTCGGAACAGGACACGCTGGATGCGAATCATGTGACGGTGGCCCGCCGGGGCCGCGAGCCGGGTCTGACACTGCAGCGGGACGGGCGCGCCGTGACTATGACCGCCTGGGCGCACGAGTTGCTCGATTCCATGCAGGGCATCGCGGAAGTGTTCGATCGCGGAGATCCGGCCAGGCCCTTCTCGGCTGCGCTGGCCGTGCAGGCTGCAAAAGTGCACGACGTGGCCCTTACTCCCTCCGCGCGCATGCTGGCCGAGCTCGAATCCACGGGCGAATCGTTCTTCGATCTGGGCCTGCGCATGTCGCGCCTTCACAAGGAGTACTTTCTCGCGCTTTATCCGCCCAATGTGGAGCGGCAGGCGGAGTTCCGCGCATCGGCTGACGAGTCCCTGGCCGCCCAGAAGGCCGTGGAAACCGCCGATAGAATGAGTTTTGAACAGTATTTATCGGAATACACCGCCGGCTGAAAACTGTGACGCACGTCATGGTCTTGACATATCTATAAAATCTTGTTCTCGAAGCCTTTTCTTTAACAATCGGCGTACTAGAATCCCTGCCCAGAAGACCGAAAGGTCCACCCAACTGTTCAGGGAATGAAATGAAAGCGAAGAATCAGACAGGGCAAAACCTGCTCGAGTTGGCTACCACGGCAGCAAACGAAGATGGAATTTCGCCGGCGACCCGCGAAAACGCGGCACCCGCTCGCAAGCAGGCATGGAGCCCGCTGGAAGTTTGGCGCACGCGCGTGAAGACGCCTGCTCCGGCAACTTCCCGCAGCCGCACGGAAACCGCTCAGATCCAGGGCTGACGCGTTCGCGGCTTGCACCGCGACTGCCGAACACATACAAAGCAGCCTCATCCCCAGGGAATCTGCTCAGGCTCGACGTATGGCGCTCACGAACAACTCGTCGCCAACCACCTCGGACGCGGCGCGCTTGCTGACGAAGGGATTTCGATTCCTTCGGTTCGACGAACCTCTCGAAACCGAATTCCGGACCGAACACCGCTCGCGGCTGCGCGTCTGGAACCGCATCGCCATCATCGTGTCGGCCTGCACCGTCTTCGGTTTCGCGATCCTCGATCACTTCGTGTTGTCGACCGAGCATTCGCGCATCACGAACATGGTGCGATTCGGCATGCACGTGCCGGCCGTCATCATCATGCTGCTGCTCACGTCGAAGCGTTTCTACGATCGCTGGTACGAACTCGGGATCAGCTTCGTGGCGCCGATGTTCGGCATCGGCACCGTCATCATGTCCGCGTTCTCGCCACCCAATGAAGTGCCGCTGGTGGGGGGACGTCTGCTGCTCGCATCCTTCTTCTTCTATTTCATGATCGGCCTGCCTCTGCGTGCCGCTGCGCGCGCGAATCTCATCGTGTTTACCGCGCTGGTGATCGCCATCGTCGCGGGCACCATGCCGAACTACACGGCCACCTATCTCCTGTTCACGCTGTTCACGGCGAACATCATCGGTGTTGCCGGTTCGTACGCGCTGGAACATGCGAATCGCACGGCATTCCTCGAGCATCGCCAGCTCACCGAAGTGGCCACCCACGATGGCCTCACCACGCTGCTCAACCGCGCCGCCTTCGAAGATCAGATCCGCCGCGTCTGGCAGCAGGCGCAGCGCGACCGCCAGACCATTGCGGTCATCATGATCGACATCGATTGCTTCAAGGCCTACAACGACCGTTACGGCCACATTGCCGGCGATGACTGTCTGCGCCGGGTCTCCGCGGCCCTGCGTGAGGCCGCGCGACGCCGGCCGCTCGATTTCGTCGCGCGCTACGGCGGCGAAGAACTGGTCGCCGTGTTGTACGGCGCCGACAAATCCTACGGCGAAAGCATCGCTCGAAGCCTGCTAACGGCTGTGCGTGACCTGCGTATCCCACACGCCAATTCGGAAACTCAGCCGCACGTCACGGTCAGCGTGGGTGTCGTGGCCGTGGATGCCTACCGAATCGCGACCCATGACGCCGCCGTGGCGCTGGCCGACCAGGCCCTGTATGCCGCCAAGCACCAGGGCCGCGACCGCTACGTGGCGCTCGATCACGGCATCCAGAAGATCGACCCGGCCGCGACGGCGGTGCTGCCGCTGCGCACCAGCGATACGTTCCGCGAAGCCGCTGGTAGTTAGTCCGCCACTAGCGCTGGATCGCGACTTCGAGTTTCCCGGTCGACGTCCGCATTCCGCGAAACATCCCCTCGCTGTTGAAATCGAGCACGATTGCGCCGCGTGCGTCGATGGCGATCACTCCGCCATTGCCGCCCAGGGCTTTCATCTTGCCGAGTACGTTGGCGACGGCCTTGTCGAGCGGGAGCTTCAGGTACTCCACCTGCGCGCAGATATCGTGCGCAACGGCGGCACGAATGAAGTACTCGCCGTGGCCCGTTGCCGACACCGCGCAACTGGCGTTGTTCGCGTAGGTACCGGCGCCGATGATGGGCGAGTCGCCCACGCGCCCCCAGCGCTTGCCGGTCATGCCGCCGGTTGAGGTCGCGGCGGCAAGATTTCCATTCGCATCGAGCGCCACCGCACCCACGGTGCCGAAGGCGATGAGGTCGTTTTCCTTTTCCGCAGCGCCGCCGAGCAGGCGATGCAATTGCCGCTGCCTGACCGGCGTGCGGAAGTATTCGTTCGACACCATTTCCACGCCCTGCAGACGAGCGAATTCCTCGGCGCCTTCGCCAACGAGCATCACGTGGGGCGAGCGATCCATGACCAGCCGCGCGAGCGCTACGGGGTTTTTGACGTGTCTCAAACCCGTGACGGCGCCGGCGCCCATCGTGCCGCCATCCATGACCGACGCGTCTAACTCCGCCAGTCCGTCGCGGTTGAGCACCGCGCCCCGCCCGGCATTGAACAGCGGATCGTCTTCCAGGACACACACCGCGGCGATCGCCGAATCCGTGCTCGAGCCTCCGCGCTCGAGAACGGAATAGCCCGCATCGAGGGCTGCCTCGAGGCCGGCACGGTATGCCTGGGCTTGCTCCGCAGATGTCTCGCTACCGGACAATGTGCCGGCGCCACCGTGAATCGCGATTGCAAACATGTTTCCTCCCGCCCCGCACAACCCAAGTGCATGCGAGCATCCTGAGCACCGAAATTGACGGCGGACCCGCACGCCGTTTTCGTTAAGATTCCCCGTCCGGGAATCATATTAGAAGAAGCCATTTATGCTGACTCGCATCCGCAGCCTGCTCGTCGCCAATCGCGGTGAAATCGCCATCCGCGTCATGCGCGCTGCCAACGAACTGAGTGTCCGCACCATCGCGATCTATTCGCAGGAAGACCGGTTCTCGCTGCATCGGACCAAGGCCGACGAGGCTTACCTCGTGGGACGCGGCAAGGCTCCGGTGGATGCCTACCTCGACATCGAAGACATCCTGCGTATCGCGGTGGAATCCAAGGCCGACGCCATTCACCCCGGTTACGGATTTCTTTCCGAAAACCCGGAGTTCGTCGAAGCGTGCAATCGCGAAGGAGTCATCTTCGTCGGGCCCACGCCCGAGATCATGCGCACGCTGGGCAACAAGGTGGCGGCGCGCAACCTAGCTACTTCGGCGGGCGTGCCGGTGATGCCGGCGACGCCGCCGCTGCCGGTGGGCATCGAAGAATCCAAGATGCGGGCGGCCGAAGTCGGCTACCCGGTCATGCTGAAGGCGAGCTGGGGCGGTGGCGGGCGCGGAATGCGGGTCATCGAGAGCGACGCGCAGCTGACGGAGCTTCTGCCCGTGGCTCGCCGCGAAGCCAAGGCCGGCTTCGGCAACGACGAGGTCTACCTGGAAAAACTGGTGCGCAAGGCGCGCCACATCGAAGTGCAGATTCTCGGTGACACCCACGGCAATCTGGTGCATCTGTTCGAACGCGACTGCACCGTGCAGCGTCGCAACCAGAAGGTGGTCGAGCGTGCACCTGCCGCGTTCCTCACCGACGCGCAGCGCAACGAACTTTGCGGCTACGCCCTCAAGATCGGCAACGCGGTCAAGTACCGCAACGCCGGCACCGTGGAATTCCTGCAGGACGCCGAGACCGGCAAGTTCTACTTCATCGAAGTGAATCCGCGCATCCAGGTGGAACACACGGTGACGGAAGCCGTCACCAACATCGATCTCGTGAAGGCGCAGATCCGCATCGCCGACGGCGCCAGGATCGGCGATGAAGCGAGCGGCGTGCCCGCACAGAAAGACATTCACCTGACATCGCACGCACTGCAGTGCCGCGTGACGACCGAAGATCCCGAGAACGGCTTCTCGCCCGACTACGGCAAAATCACTGCATATCGCTCGCCCGCGGGCTTCGGTATCCGGCTGGATGCTGGCACGGCGTACGCCGGCGCCATCCTCACGCGTTCGTACGATTCCATGCTGGTGAAGGTCACCGCGTGGGCGCCGAACCCGCAGGAAGCCATCGCGCGCATGCACCGCGCCCTGTGGGAGTTCCGCATTCGCGGCGTGTCTACCAATCTGCGTTTCCTCGACCAGGTGATCACGCATCCGAAGTTTGTGTCGGCCGAATACACCACCAAGTTCATCGACGAGACACCCGAGCTCTTCAAGTGGGAAAAGAAGCGTGACCGTGCCACGCGCGTTCTCTCGTTCATCGGCGAGGTCATCGTCAACGGCAACCCGGAGGTAAAGGGGCGCCTGAGACCCAAGAGCATGGTGCTGGCGCGGTTGCCCAAGGCGAACGTGGCCAAGGCGCCGCCGCCGGGAACCAAGCAGAAGCTGGATGAACTGGGTGCGAAGGGATTCGCGGACTGGATGCTGAAGCAGCCACATGTGTTCATCACGGACACGACCATGCGCGATGCGCACCAGTCGCTGCTGGCCACTCGCATGCGCCAGCAGGATATGGCCGCCATCGCGCCGTACTACGCGCACATGCTGCCGCAGCTGTTCTCCGTGGAATGCTGGGGCGGCGCAACCTTCGATGTCGCGATGCGTTTCCTCAAGGAAGACCCCTGGGCGCGGCTCGAATGGTTTCGCACGTCGATGCCGAACGTGCTGCTGCAGATGCTGTTGCGGTCCGCGAACGCCGTGGGCTACACCAACTACCCGGACAATGTGGTGCAGGCTTTCGTGAAGCAGGCCGCAGTGTCGGGCGTAGGCGTGTTCCGCGTATTCGATTCGCTCAACTGGGTGGAGAACATGCGCGTGGCCATCGACGCGGTGCTCGAGACCGGCAAGCTTTGCGAAGCGGCCATCTGCTACACGGGCAATCTCTCCTCGCCGCACGAGAAGAAATACACGCTCGACTACTACCTGAAGATGGGCCGCGAGCTGAAGGCCGCCGGGACGCACATCCTCGGCATCAAGGACATGGCCGGTCTCTGCCAGCCCAATGCCGCGTATACGCTGGTGAAGGCGCTGAAAGATGAGCTGAAGATGCCTGTGCATTTCCACACGCATGACACCTCCGGCATCGCCGCCGCCAGCGTGCTCGCGGCGGTGGCTGCGGGTTGCGACGCTGTGGATGGAGCCATCGACGCCATGAGCGGCTTCACCTCGCAGCCCAATCTCGGCTCCATCATCGAAGCGCTGCGTTACAGCCCGCGTGATCCCGGCATCGATCACGCCTCCGTGCGCGCCATCTCCATGTACTGGGAGCAGGTGCGCAAGAACTATCTCGCTTTCGAGAGCGACATGCGTTCTGGCGCCTCCGAGGTGTATGTGCATGCCATGCCCGGCGGGCAGTACACCAATCTCAAGGAACAGGCTCGTGGCGTAGGTCTCGACGATGCGCGCTGGCCGGAAGTAGCGCAGGCCTATGCCGACGTGAACGAAATGTTCGGCAACATCGTCAAGGTCACGCCCTCGTCAAAAGTGGTCGGTGACCTGGCGCTCATGATGGTCTCGAGCGGCATTACGAAAGAGCAGGTGCTCGACCCGAACTACGAAGTGGCGTTCCCCGAGTCCGTCGTGCAGATGATGCGCGGTGATCTCGGGCGTCCCGAAGGTGGTTGGCCCGAAGGCATCCAGAAGAAGATTCTCAAAGACCAGAAGCCGCTAGCTACCCGCCCTGGAGCCAATCTGCCGCCGATGGATCTTCCCGCCGAACGCAAAAAGCTCACCGAGAAGCTGGGCCGCGAAGCGACCGACACGCAATTCGCGTCCTATC
>DASTTJ010000330.1:0-9193 GCA_035760205.1 Steroidobacteraceae bacterium
CGTGAGGTCTGGTGTAGCCGGTGCGGAAGTCTGGGCAAATGAAGTTGCTCCCGCCGCCAGCGCGACGAGGCAGAAATAGAAGATTTTCATATTGCATCCCTGAATGAACGCACCCACTGGTACGCGTCGGTAGGAGAGCAAATTCCCAGGCATGAACCAATCGCGCAACACGCGATGCACGTGTCAGACGAGTGCGCAACACAAGGCACACGTGCGAGTGGATAGCCTCGGCATCACTAAGGGTCGGCAGGCGATTGCGACTGTAGGAATCGCGGAGGCGAATGACCCAGTGCGCGATGCGAAGGGGCCGGCAGGTCCGGCCCCTTTTGCTAGGAAATGGGGAGTGTCCCCATTATTTCAGGGCTTCGGCGAGGCCGGGGACGTTCTGCGCACCCTCGAGCACCTGGATGTTGGCGCCCTTGAAGTCGTTGCCGATGGGCTCGTAACGGCCGCCCAGGCACTGCGCGAGGAAGCCTTCGGCAATGGCGTAGAACGACGTGCGGTTGGCCGGGCGCGCAAAGCCGTGGCCTTCATCCGGATACAGCACGTAGGTCACGGGCAGGTTCTTCGACTTCATCGAGTTTACGATCTGGTCGGACTCGGCCTGCTTCACGCGCGGATCATTGGCGCCCTGTGCGATCAGCAGCGGCTTCTTGATGGCATCCACGCGTGAGATCGGCGAACGATCGGTCAGCAGCTTCTTGCCTTCTTCGGTGCGCGGATCGCCGACGCGCGACGCGAACTCTTCGAAGAACTGCTTCCAGTACGGCGGGATGGACCCTAACAAGGTGTTGAGGTTCGACGGACCGACGATATCCACGCCGCAGGCGAACACATCGGGCGTGAACGTGAGCCCGACCAGCGTGGCATAACCGCCGTACGAGCCGCCGTAGATCGCCACTTTGTCTTTAGTGGTGACCTTCTGCTTCACCGCCCAGTCGATGGTGTCCAGCAAGTCGTCATGCATCTTGGCGGCCCACTCCTTGTTGGACGCGTTGATGAAGCTCTTGCCGAAGCCGGTGGAGCCGCGATAGTTCACGGACAACACGGCGTAGCCGCGGTTGGTCAACCACTGGTGTTCGTTGTCGAAGCCGTAGCCGTCACGCGCCCAGGGGCCGCCGTGCACGTTGAGCACCAGCGGCACCGGCGCATCCGGCACGCCATCGCCGTTGGCATCCGAGCCCGGGGGCAGCGATAGATAGGAGACGAGAGTGAGCCCGTCACGCGCCTTGAGCTCGAGCGACTGCATCGGCACCAGCGGCGCCTTGGCCAGCGCCGGGCGCTGGTCGAACAGCTTGGTGACCGTGCCAGCCTTGCGGTCGTAGATATAGGTGGACGCCGGGGCAAGCGCGTCGTCGGTGGTGACCGACCAGAACATGTTGTCGAGTGTGCGATTGCCCACGCCGAAGCCGTCGCCCAGTTCCTTGGTGAGGAAATCCACATCTTTCTTCAGGGCCGGATCGAGAACGGTGATCTCCGGCTTGAGGTAGTTGATGACGTAAGCGAGCGGCCTGAAGGTCTTGGGATCGAGCCACACGTCTTCGAGATCCGCCTGTTCGCTGGCGGCAATCAACGTGGTTTTGCCGGTGACGAGATCCACGCGCTCCAGCGCCGCCTTGTCGCGGCCCACCGAAGATTGCAGCAATGCGGTCTTGCCGGTGAGCTCGATGCCGATGAGGCCGCTGGTCAGCGAGTCTGCCTGGCCGATGCGAAGCATCTTGACCCACTTGTCGCCGACGCGCCGCAGGAGCTCCGTGCCTTCAGCGTCGTTCTTCGATGCGATGCGCGGCTTGAGATCGAAGTCGAGGTTGTAGGCCCCGATTTCCTGGGTGTTCTGTTCGACCAGCACGCGCTTGCCGGTGGCGATGTTCACTTCCCACAGGTCGTGCCATTCCGGCACGCGATCGTTGATTCCGACGGCGATGACGCCAGGCTTCTTCCACGACAGGCCGGCGATTTCGGCGCGAATGCCTTTGTAAGGAGTGAGGTCTTTCTGCGTGCCGGCGACGACGTCGACCGCGTACAAGTGGAAATTCTCGTCGCCGCCCTCGTCCTGGATGAACAACACGTGTTTGTTGTCGTACGCCCAGAAGTGCTGGCGGATGCCGCGCTTCTGATCGTTGGTGATGGGCTTGGCGGCATCGAGCTTGCCGCGCTCGGCGATCCAGACATTGAGCACGCCGTCGCGCGGCGCGATGAACGAAATGTACTTGCCGTCGGGCGACAGCCGCGCCTGGGTCTTTTCGGGATTGCCGAACAACGCGGAGCGCGGAATGATCGATGTGCCCGCAACGGCTTCGGCGGGCGTGCGCGGAGCTTGCGCAGATGAAATGACGGGAATGGCGAGCGCGGCCACAAGGGCGGCGAGGACTTGTTTCATGAGGTTCTCGGATCGGAAGCCAGAAGGATTGATGGGTGCATTCTATATATAAGAGCGCAAATGGGGACACTCCCCATTTCCTAGCAAAAGGGGCCGCACCTCAACGAGGGAACTTATTGCGGCGTCAGCGCATCACGGGCGCTTCAGGCATGCACAGGCCCAAATAGTTACAGCCGCCCAAGCCTTGGGGGAAATAGTCCATGTAGCGCGGGCGCTGGTCGGACTCGAGCGTGCGCAGCGGCCGGGCAATGTTGCGCCGATTCGATTGGCGCGCGCCGCATCGACGGGGCATGCGCAAGCAGGCGCTTCGGCACCTGATCCAGATCGTCTATCTACCTCGACCTCATCGGGATACCTCGCCCCAGATCGGCCCCTGGGGTTGAACTGCCGACGCGGCCACAGTTCCAGGCATCGCCACTGATGAGGTTCGTGTGCTAGCGTTGCACCAGCCCACGAACTAGAACAACAATGATCATCGGCATCGATCTCGGCACCACCAACAGCGCCGTCGGCATGTGGCACGACGGGCGCGCTGAACTTATTCCCAACAGCCTGGGATCAGTCCTCACCCCCTCCGCCGTGAGCCTCGACGACTCCGGCGAACTTCTCGTCGGACTGGCGGCGCGAGAGCGGCAGGTTACGCATCCGCAGCTCAGCGCAACGGCGTTCAAGCGATACATGGGCACGTCGCGCAAGACCAGGCTCGGCAACCAGGAATTTCTGCCCGAAGAGCTTTCCGCGCTCGTGCTGCGCAGCCTCAAGGCTGATGCGGAGAAAGCGCTCGGGCAGACGATCACGGATGCGGTGATCACAGTCCCCGCCTATTTCAACGACAAGCAGCGCCATGCCACGCGGCGCGCCGGGCAACTCGCCGGCCTCAAAGTGGAGCGGCTGCTGAATGAGCCGACCGCCGCGGCGCTCGCGTACGGCATCCACCAGAAGGGTGCGGATACGCGGTTCCTGGTGTTCGACCTGGGCGGCGGCACCTTCGACGTGTCGGTGCTCGAGTTGTTCGACAGCGTCGTCGAGGTGCGCGCCACCACCGGCGACAATCATCTCGGCGGCGAGGACTTCAACGAATTGCTCATCGCCCGCTTTTTCGCCGAGCACAAGGCGCGGCTCAAGCTGGCGCGCAAGACCGACGATGCGAAGCTCTACGAAAAAGTTCGCGACCAGGCCGAGCGATGCCGCCGGACGCTGTCGACGGAATCAACCGCGACGATGTCAATTTCGTGGAATGGCGAATTCATCGAATCCCCCGTGACCGAGGAAGAGTTCGCGACCGCCGCGGCGCCGCTGCTGGACCGGCTGCGCACACCCGTGCTGCGCGCGCTCCGCGACAGCAAGATCCCGGTAGCTAGTCTCGCCGAAATCGTGCTCGTGGGCGGCGCCACGCGTATGCCCATCGTTCGCAAGACGGTCACCAAGATGTTCGGGCGCTTCCCCGGCGCGGTCGTCAATCCGGATGAGGCGGTGGCGCTCGGCGCCGCCGTCCAGGCCGGACTGAAGGCGCGTGACTCCGCACTGAGGGAAGTGGTACTGACCGACGTCTGTCCGTACACGCTCGGCGTGGATATGGGCGAGCGGCTGTCCAATGGCACGATCCGCGACAACCTCTTTGCGCCCATCATCGAGCGCAACACCGTGATTCCCGCGAGCCGCGAACGAACGTTCAGTCCGCTCGACGATCGGCAGCGCAAAGTCACCTTCAATGTCTTCCAGGGTGAATCGCCCAGCTGCCTCGACAACATCCGCCTGGGATCGGTCGACGTGCCGGTGCCACCGGGACGCGCTTCGGAAACCACTATCACGTGCCGCTTCACGTACGACATCAACGGCCTGCTAGAAGTGGAAGTCTGCGTGCCACAAACCGGGGAGCGTCGCCAGCTCGTGATCTGGGACAACGAAGCGCCCCTCGACGAGACGGCCCTGAACACGCGCCGAGAAGCACTGGCGAATCTCAAGATTCACCCGCGCGACCAGGAGGCCAATCGGGCAGTCGTTGCGCGTGCCAATCGATGCTACGAGGAATCCCTCGGCGATCGTCGCGAGGAATTGGGCCGGCGGTTGTCGCATTTTCTCGCCACGGTGGACGGGCAGGATCCGCGCGCCATCGACGCGGCGCGTGAAGAATTCTCGCGCGCACTCGATGCGATCGAGGGAGAAACCTACCTTTGAGCCCCTTTGAAGAAACGTGGGCGACGCTCGGAATCGCGCCCACCAGCGACAAACAGGCGTTGCGTCGCGCGTATGCGGCCAGACTCAAAGTGACCAATCCGGAGGACGATCCGGAAGGCTTCAAAAAGCTGCGGGAGGCCTACGAGTTTGCGTTGAGTCTGGGCTCATACGCTCTCGTCGATGAGCAGGAGCGCGACGACCAGGATTCGGCGCCCTGCGTACCGCTCGTCGAGACTGCGGCCCCGCCGCAGCCGCCCTCAGACGCCACAGCCATGGCGCTCGAGAGCGCACTGATGGCACTGACCCACGAGCTGCGCCACGGCGGCGAGCCTGACGCTCGCAAGGTGCAAGGCCTGCTCGAGAAGATTCTCGATCCCGCGAACCTCGAGCGGCTGGACTTGCTTCAGCGCGCCGATGAGTCACTGGCGGAACTGTTAGCCTCATCCATCCCGCGCTCGGATCCGTTTCTCGCCCTGGCGAATGAACGCCTGGAGTGGGATCAACGCCTGCAAGACACCTCGCTCTCGCATTTCGCCAGCCAAGTGGTTAGCCGCATCCACGCCCTGGGTTACTCTGAAGAATTGAAGTCGGGAAGCGGCGAAGAGGCCTCCGCGTGGGCGCGTCTTTCAGCGCCGCCAAATCCCGCACTTCGCTGGACGCACGCGTTCCTGCTGAATCATTCATCCTGGCCCGAGCTCACGCTCATCCATAAGCTCGAGGACGAGCACCCTGAGTTGTTGTCCGAACTGAACGAGGACAACGTCCGCTGGTGGCTGCGCTTCGAACAGCGCCCGCGCATTTCCGCGATGACGGTGGGCGCGTGGCTGCTGCTCAGCTTTTGCATCGGCATCATCGTGTATTCGACTGGCGAATCGTCACCCGACGCCGGCCGCGCTTATGCCGGCTTCTTTTATTCCGCAGCAGGATGTTTGTTCCTGGGCCTGTTCCGAATCTATGCGGTTGAATGGCCGATCATCCTTAGCCGAAGATATTGGGGATTTGAACTCCCGCAATGGCTGACCTATGGCTGGATTCCGGTATCGGTCTCGTTGCTCGTAGTTGGATTGCTCGTGCGCGGAACATGGCTTGCCTGGCCCATCGCCGCGGCAGCAATCGTGACGGTGTGGTGGGCAACGATCGCCGCCGGGCCCATACCCCCGCTCTTTCGAATGGAAGCCAACGCACTCGCGCTCAAGAGATCCCGGTTGCTTCGAATGGCTGTGCTCAACATTCTCGCGGGTGTGTGGTTGTTTCTCGTGGCGCGCGAAATAGGCGATCAGTTGGGTGGGCCACTCATCGTGACCATAGTCGCTGTCCTCTGCGCCAGTGGCGTGGGTCGAGATCTGCAGATCCGCGCTCTGGCAACCATGCTTCCAACGCACACGCAGAAATTGAGTTGTCAGATGATGATAGGGGCCGCGCTCGTGCTCGGGTTTCTGGCGCTTTGGTACGGCGCGTATCCGGCCTGGCACCCCCTGCTTCTGGTTGCGGTGCTCGCATGCACGGTGTTGAGACGCGCCGCACCGGTAGACTTGGAGATTCCCGAATGGGTCTATCGCTTCGGGTGGTTGATCTTCGTCATTCTCATCAACCTGGGGCGTGGGATCAGCAACACGATGAGCGGTGGCCCAAGCGCCGACGAATCGGGTGCTTCGTCCCTGGTCATCATTGGATCGTTGGTTTTCCTTAGCGGCGTGCTCGCCTCCGCGGGACTCTTCCTGCGCGACATGGGCAGGTCATCCGAAGAAGCCTTAGAGCAGTCGTAGCCTGACTAGGGAGCGATGGCCTCGAGGTCTTTGTCGGCGAGCCCCACCAGCACGGCCTCGCCGCTGTCCCGATCGATGCGGAATTCTCCAAACCGCGCGCCCTCATAACGTTCGGCGGTGCCCTCTTCGAAGAAATACGCGTTGGTGCCAAGCCAGATCTGCCCGTTGCGCAGGCGATAACGAATGCGCAGGCCCCCTGCGACCGGGCTGCGCGAAAGCGTCGCGATGCCGCGTGCATCCACGGACAACGGCGCACTGCCCGACTCCACCGCCTGGATGTCATCGACTATCTGGAAACGCAGTGCCATGTAGTCGCCTTGCATGAGCGAACGCGGATCGACGGGCGCCAGCGCGAAGAAAATCCGCTGGCCTTCGGTCTTGATGCGTTCTTTGAGGATGATGGACGCATTCACGGCGCCCAGCACCAGCACGACGGCGGCAATCAGCAGGTTGCGCGTTTGCAGCTTGCTCACGCCGACGCCTCCGCATGCGGATCGCGCCTGCGCAGCCAGACCCCGGCGAGCAATAGCAGCGCGCCCGCTGTCAGCATGATGACGGACTTCCACATCAGCGTGGTGCCATAGAGATAGTAGAAGCGCGACAGGTGCAGCAGCGCGGCGAGCACCGCGAAGCCTAACAAGCCGGCGCTGCGCACGCGGAAGGCTCCATAGGCCGAAGCCAGGGCGAGTCCGATCGACAGCAGCGGGAACAGGGCCCACCAGGAGAAGCGCATTCCCAGCGATTCGGTGCCGAGGATCATCACGCTGAAGGGTTCGGCCGCCATTCCGCCCAGCGACAAACCCAGCAGCACTCCCGTCAGCACGGGGCGGGCGAAGCGGCGCAGGCTGCTTGCCATCCATTGAGGTTCGCGCAGTACCAACCATCCTGCGAGCGCCAGCAGCGGCAGCCAGGTCAGCACCCAGCCGAGAGGCGGCGTCAACTCGCCGATGAACAAAAAACGTCTGGTGAACGCCCACGCAATGGTGGCGAACAGCGCGGCCAGGGTACGTGCAATCCTGTTAGGCATGACGATCAGCACGAAGACCTGCACCGCGAATGCGGTTGTCGCGATGCTCAACCCCGAGAGGTCGTCCTTGATCACCGAAGCCGCCACGGCGAACTGGCCCGCGATGGAGATGGCGAGCGCGAGCTGATCGAGGAATACGGCATCGCGATCGGCGCGGTACAGGAACCAGGCTGCGCCCAGCAGCAGTGTGCCGATCACAAAGAACGCGCCTCCAGACTCCGGCCTGAACACGAGGCCCAGGAACACCAGCAGAAATATTCCGGCCAGCCACCCCGCTACGCCTTGCAACAACGCGACGAACCACGGGCGGTCGGTGTTGTGGACCGGTGCCACGGGTGCATCCGCCGCTATCAACCCCTGCGCGCGCAACTGCTCCGACAGTTCGCCGACCGTGGTCATGCCGCCACCTGCGCGCGCCAGCGTCGGGTGAGCACGGTGAGAATCCGGCCGGCGGCCGTCGACGTGCCGATGAGCCAGAGCGCCATCAGCAAGAACACGCCTTCGTCGCTAAAGGTGATCTTGGTCCCCAGCCACACGAGGCTCACGATGATGAACGTGCCCATGACCACGGCGAGTGGATAGACGTCGGTGCGGCGTCGCATCGCATACGCCGCCACGCCCACGATGGCCGCCAGCAGCGCCAGCCCGGCCAGGGCGTCGTTCTCGCTGGTCACCGCGATCACGCCGCCCCAGGTGCCGAATCCGAAGGCACAGGACAACATCCACCGGCGCACCCAGTCCGGCACGGCATCGAAGCGCCAGAACTCGAACGCGAACCACAACGCGAGATTCAGTCCGGCGGCTCCCATGACGAGATGCGCGGGCCGAAATTGCATGCCGCCAAAGATGGACCACAGCAATCCGCCGGTGGGGTTCCAGCCGCAGAAGAGCATCAATGCGACATTGAGCACCAGCACCCAGGCGGCCGTGGCCACACTCCACTGCGCGGCGACGGCCAGAGGCAGTCCTAACAAGGCCCAGGTCAGGAACAACTCGTAGATGTCCGCGCCGGTCTGATAGGTCTGGCCGAACAGTGCCAGCAGCGCACCGGTGGCGATGAACGCCAGGAACGCCGCGCCGCGACCAAGATTCGCCGGTGGCGGTTTCACGAAAGCGATCGCGACGCAGGCGATGAGCACCAGCTCGACCAGCGCGAAGCGGCCGAAGACTGCGAACCTGCTCCAGTTGGCGGCGACGAAGAACACCAGGCCCGCTGCCAGCGATAGCACGCCCGCGATACGCAGGCAGGTGCCGAGGAATCGCAGTCCTTCGGCACGTGTCGGCCGTGCGTCGACAAGTTCGAGCATCGTCTCGACTTTGCGCACGTCCAGCGCATGGAACTCCGCCAGTGCGTCGAGCTCGCTACGTTTGACCTTGGGCTGCATCCGCGCGGGAGTATAGCCTCACCAAACAACCCGCTCGTACCAACGCGTGCAGCCAAGCGCCGGGTATCGGGTTTCGCGACCGCGGGGCGCACCTTATGTGGCATGCTTGCGCCCCCGTGCAAGGAATGCGTATGACAACGAAATTCTTCGTGTCCCTTCTCCTCACAATCTCAAGCACCCTCGCCATGTCCAAAACTTCGTTGCTCTATATCGCGACTCAGAATCCCGACGGCATGGGCGTCACCGTGGCCGAATTCGATTCGACAACCGGCGCGCTCACCACCCCGAAGATGGCCATCGAGACGCGTGACCCCGCGCATTTCACGCTGTCGAATGACGGCAAACATCTGTACCTGTGCAACACGGGAACACCCGGCGGCGTCAGTGCATTTGCGGTCGATCGGAAGTCCGGCGCGTTGCGCCTGCTGAACTACAAGGAATCCAAGGGCCGCGGCCC
>DASTTJ010000331.1:0-6592 GCA_035760205.1 Steroidobacteraceae bacterium
ATATCGAAGGCTCGCTGGTGCTCGATCGCTGGCGCCAGAATTGGGCCGCCTGGTATCACAACTTCGACGCGAAAATGGCGGCGGGCATCCCGCTGGCCATCAAGATCGAATGGATTCCCAACGATGGCTACATGGCCCTGCTGCACAACGATCCGCTGCCGGATGCAGAGCGTCACTCACTCACGTTCACCTCCGAATTCGGCCGCGCGGTCGACTATTACTTCATCGCGGGCGGATCCCAGGACGAGGTGATCGGCGGCTACCGCGCGCTTACCGGCAAGGCCGTGATGCTGCCGCGCTGGGCCTACGGGTACTGGCAGAGCCGCCAGCGCTACACCACGCAGAAAGAGTTGCTGGACGTGGCCGCCGAATACCGCAAGCGGAAGATCCCGATCGACAACATCGTGCTCGACTGGTTTTACTGGAAGGAAGATTCCTGGGGCACGCACGAGTTCGACAAGGCGCGTTTTCCGGATCCGAAGGGCATGGTCGACAAGCTGCACGCGCAGAACGTGCGGCTGATGATCTCCGTGTGGCCGAAGTTCTATCCGACGACGGACAACTACAAGGAGCTCGACGCCGCGGGCTTCATGTACCGCGGAAACGTCGAGGCAGGCGCGCTCGATTGGGTGGGCCCTGGCTACAAGAACTCTTTCTACGATCCGTATTCGAAGCCGGCGCGCGATATGTACTGGCGCCAGATCAACGAGAAGTTAGGCGTCCTGGGCATCGACGCCTGGTGGATGGACGCCACCGAGCCCGACCTGCATTCGAACCTCGATATCGATTCGATCAAGGCGCGCATGGGCCCCACGGCGATGGGCCCGGCAGAGCAGTTCTTCAATTCCTATCCGCTGGTGCATAGCGGCGGCGTCTACGAAGGTGCTCGCGCGGCGCGCCCCGACACGCGGGTGTTCATCCTCACGCGCTCGGGCTTCGGCGGCATCCAGCGCAATGCCTCGGCATTGTGGAGCGGCGACATCGTTTCGCGCTGGGACGACCTGTACAACCAGGTTTCGGCGGGCGTGAGCATCGGATACTCGGGTATTCCGAACTGGACGTTCGACATCGGTGGCTTTGCCAACGAGAGCCGGTACAGCACGAACAAGCCTGCTGCCGCCGACCTGGAGGAGTGGCGCGAGATCAATCTGCGCTGGTTCCAGTTCGGCGCATTCGCGCCGCTGTTCCGCTCGCATGGCGAATATCCGTACCGCGAGATCTTCAATCTGGCTCCGCCGGGTACCGAGGTTTTCGACAGCCTGTTGTGGCACGACAAGCTGCGTTATCGCCTGCTGCCATACATCTACACGCTGGCCGCGGACACGTACCATCGCGACGGCACCATCATGCGCGGGCTCGCCATGGACTTCGCTGATGACGCCACCGCACGCGAAGTGCGCGACCAGTATCTGTTCGGCAAAGCCTTCCTGGTGGCTCCGGTCTACCAGCACAAAGCGCGCACTCGGCCCGTCTATCTACCGGCCGGTGCCGACTGGTATGACTTCCATTCGGGCGTGAAGACCACTGGCGGACAGAGTGTGCAGGCGGCCGCGCCGCTCGCGCGCATGCCGCTCTATGTTCGTGCCGGATCCATCGTGCCCGTGGGTCCCGAGATGCAGTACTCCTCCGAGAAGCCCGGAGCGTCGATCACGCTGTTCGTGTTCACCGGCACCAACGGCAGCTTCGACTACTACGAAGATGACGGCGTGAGTTATGGATATGAACGCGGCGAGTTCGCGCGCATTCCGCTGCATTACGACGCGACCCGGGGCACGCTGACTCTCGGCGCGCGATCGGGCAGCTATCCAGGAATGCCGGAGCAGCGCACGTTCAAAGTGCGCTGGATCAAGGCCGGCGCCAAAGCGCCGGCAGATCTGGATGCGCCCGCGGATGCCACCGTCGAGTACAAGGGCGCCGAGATTACGGTCGGTCCCTGATGTGGTAAAACCTTCGCCACGAGGGGTGTTCTCTACTAATAACAAGGGAGTGCACCGTGGCGAAGATTCCAGTGGGCGTCGGGCCGCGTTTTCCACAGGTTGTCGTACTGGTCGGCGCGACGGGTGATCTCGCCCGCCGCAAGCTCATCCCGGGCCTTCTGCATCTGGCGCGCGCCGGTTTCATCCCTGGCTGCCGCATCATCGGCGTCTCGCTCGACCAATTCGATGCCGGGAGCTTTCGCAATTTCGCGCGCGAGTCGCTGAACGAGTTTTCGGCGCGCAAAGTTTCCGACGACGACTGGAGCAGCTTCGCACTCTCGCTCGACTACGTGTCGCTGGCCGCCGGGCCCGCGGCGCTGGCCGATGCCGTGGCGCGAGCAGAAGCATCCATCGGCGCCGAGAGCCGCCGCCTGCACTATCTGTCCGTGCCACCCAATGCCGCGCTCTCCGCGGTGCGCATGCTGGGCGAGGCCGGACTCGTGCAGAACTCGCGCATCATCATGGAAAAGCCTTTCGGCACGGACCTCGCGAGCGCCGTGCAGCTCAACGCCAAACTCCACGAGGTGTTTGCCGAGGAGCAGATCTTTCGCATCGATCATTTCCTCGGCAAAGAACCTGCGCAGAACATCCTCGCGTTCCGGTTCGCGAACGGACTGTTCGAGCCGATCTGGAATCGCAACTTCATCGACCACGTGCAGATCGACGTTCCCGAAACCCTGGGGCTGGGCAAGCGATCTGCGTTCTACGAATCCACGGGCGCCTATCGCGACATGGTGGTGACGCACCTGTTCCAGATCCTGGGGTTCATGGCCATGGAGCCGCCCACGCACCTGGCGCCGAAGCCCATCAGCGAAGAAAAGAACAAGGTCTTCCGCAGCATGCTGCCCATTCAGCCCACCGACGTGGTGCGCGGGCAGTACATCGGTTATCGCGGTGAGGAGGGCGTGGCGCCTGAATCCGACACCGAGACCTTCATCGCGCTCAAGTGCTCGATCGACAACTGGCGCTGGGCCGGTGTGCCGTTCTATCTACGCACCGGCAAGCGGCTGGCGGAAGGGCAGCGCATCATCTCCATCGCGTTCCGCGAGCCGCCGAAGAGCATGTTTCCCGAAGGGTCGGGGATTGGCGCACATGGCCCGGATCATCTGACGTTCGACCTGGCTGACGCCGCGCGTACCTCGCTGTCGTTCTATGGCAAACGTCCAGGTCCTGGCATGAGACTCGACAAACACAGTCTGCAGTTCGCAATGGACGATACCGGGCAGATAGGTGACGTCCTGGAAGCCTACGAACGGCTGATTCTCGATGCCATGCGTGGCGATCACACGTTGTTCACCACCGCCGAGGGCATCGAGCGCCTGTGGGAGGTGTCGGTGCCGCTGCTCGAGTCGCCGCCGCCCGTGCGCACCTACTCTCCGGGCTCGTGGGGTCCGAATGCCATCCACCAGCTCGTCGCGCCGCATGCGTGGCGTCTGCCGTTCGAGCGCACCTGGCGCGACCCCAACAAGCAAGGCGCCTAGAAATGGGGTCAGACCCCATTTCCACTGCCTCATTAAATAAGAGTCGGCCCGGATGACAATCATTCTCGATTGCAATCAAGAATGATTCGCAATAAGCTGCGGGCCGTTGCTGATACGGAGTGATCGCCGTTTCAGCGTATTGCCCCGGCAGCGATGCCAGCCACTCCCGACCGGGATAGCCAGAGAGCGCGGGGATCAGACCAACCGCATTCGGGAGCCAACCGTGTCGAATCTTTCCATTGCCGTGGCCGTGAGCCTCGCGCTGTCCGCCGCCGCTGCCAAAGCCCAAACCGCCACCGACGAAGCCAAGACCCTGCCGAAGGTGTCGGTCGCGGCCCCCGAGCCGGAGGAAACTCCGAAAGTCGATCGCGTGTCATCCCCGAAATTCACGCAGGACCTCATCGATACACCGCAGACCATCTCCATCGTGAGCAAAGAAGTGCTGCAGCAGCAGGGCGCGACAACGCTGTCCCAGGCGCTCCGGAATACGCCGGGTGTCACATTCTTGTTAGGCGAGAACGGCAACACCGCCACCGGCGATTCCATCTTCATGCGCGGGTTCGACACGCAGGGCAGCATTTTCATCGACGGTATCCGCGATCTTGGCACCGTCACGCGCGACACCTTCAACACCGAGCAGGTGGAGATCGCCAAGGGTCCGGCCGGTCCGGATTACGGGCGCGGCGCGGCATCAGGATATGTGAACCTCGCCAGCAAGGTGCCCACGCCCGAAAGCTTCACGGCCGGCATGGCCAGCTATGGCACCGCGTCGAACGCACGCCTGACGGGCGACATCAACCACCGCTTCGAAGGCAGTGGTACCGCGCTGCGCCTCAACGTAATGGCCCAGGACGGTGATGTCGACGGCCGTGACTTCATTGAGCGCAAGGGCTGGGCCGTGGCGCCGTCGATCGCGTTCGGTCTCGAGACCGACACGCGTTCGTATTTCTATCTACTGCACACCGAGCAGGACAACGTGCCCGACGGCGGCGTGACGACGCTCGGCCTCGACGGCTTCTACAATCGCGATCTTGACCCCAACCCGCCGGCGACCACGCCGCCGCTGGATCCACCGCGCGCCCCCGGCGTCGTGCCTGCGGTCGTCGACAGCGAGACCTACTTCGGTTATCGCAGCGACTTCGAGGAGACCTCGGGCACGATGTTCACGGCCCGATTCGAACACGACTTCAACGACAACGTTTCGATCCGCAACAGCACGCGTTATGGGCGGCTCGAGCAGTTCTACGTTCTCACCGGCGTCAACGCAGTGACCATCCCCAGCCCGGATCCGGCCACATGGACCGTGAACCGAACGCGTCAGAGCAAGTTCCAGGAGAACACGCTCATGACGAACCAGACCAACCTCACGATCAACGTCGCGACGGGCTCTGTGAGTCACGCCATCACGACGGGCGTCGAGTTCATCTCCGAAGAGCAATACAACCCGACGTATGCCCCCGCCAGCCTCGGCACCCTCGTGCCAGCGAACCCATACAACCCGGGCCTCACCGACGCGCCGCCGGGCTACGAACCCGCGCGCAATGGCGCATTCACGCGCGGCGAGACGCAAACCATCGGCGCCTACGTCTTCGACACCTTGAGCTTCGCCGAGAAGTGGGAAGTGACGGGCGGTTTCCGCGTCGATACTTTCGACACGGATTTCGAAGGTCTCTTGCTCGTCGGTACCGCACCCGACCAGGTATTGACGCCGAGGTCTCTCCAGGTGGACGACACTCTCTTCTCGTACAAGGTAGGCGTGCTGTTCAAGCCGCTGCCCAACGGCAGTGTCTATCTGTCGCACGCCAATTCCAAGCAGCCTCCGGGCGGCGCCAACTTCACGCTGACCCCCGGCGGCGCTGGGAACAACGTGAACCGCGCCGATCTCGAGCCGACCGAGGGTGAAAACCTCGAGCTCGGCACGAAGTGGGAATTCCGCGATGGCGCGCTGGCCATCACCGGCGCCATCTTTGACAGTACCAGCAAGAACGAGCTGGTCCAGGACGCGACCGATCCCAACGTCTACGTGCAGGTAGGCGAGCGTGAGGTGAAGGGCGTAGAGCTCGGCATCGTCGGCAGGGTTACTGACAACTGGGATCTGACCGCCGGCATTGCCAAGATGGACACAGAAGTCGTGCGCGGCAACTTGAACCAGACTAGCTCGCAGATCAACTGGTCCCCTGAGCTGACGTTCTCGAGCTGGACCACCTACCGTACGCCGTTCGGGCTGACCATCGGCGGCGGTGCACGCTACGTGGACACCGTCGCGCGCTCGATCAGCAACAACGTGCTGCCCACGGCGAACGTGCCGACCGCTCCCGAGTACTGGGTCGTGGATGCCATGCTGGGCTACCAGGTGAACGACAAGGTGAGCATCCAGTTGAACGGCTACAACCTGCTCGACGAGGAGTATGTGGCGCAGCTCAACAATGGCGGCTCGCGTTATATCCCCGGTACGCCGCTGTCGGCACTTCTCTCCGTGAACTTCACGTTCTAGCGCCTGTCATGCGAGCATTCGGCCCATGATGATCCACGTGCCGAAGGTCCTGACTCCCGAGCAGGTGGCGGAATGCCGCCGCCTGCTCGATCCCGCCGAATGGTCTGACGGGAAAGCCACGGTGGGCGAGCAGGGTGCGCTGGTAAAGAAGAATCGCCAGCTGCCCGAGCTGTCGCCCGTCGGACAGCAGCTGGGCGGGCTGATCCTCACTGCGCTCTCACGCAATCCACTGTTTTTTTCCGCGGCGCTGCCACTCAAGACCGTGCCGCCGCTGTTCAATCGTTACGAGAGCGGCGAGCAGTACGGCACACACATCGACGGCGCCGTGCGCGCCGTGCCGGGCAGCTCGCACTTCATCCGCACGGACCTGTCGTCCACGCTGTTCCTTACCGACCCCTCCGAATACGACGGCGGCGAGCTCGTCGTGCTCGACACCTATGGGCAGCATGAAGTCAAACTACCCGCCGGCGATCTGATCCTCTACACCTCGGGCAGCTTGCACCGCGTGAACCCGGTCACGCGCGGCGCGCGCGTGTGCTCGTTCTTCTGGACGCAGAGCATGGTGGCGGACGAGCGTTATCGCGAATTGTTGTACAAGCTCGACCAGACCATCCAGAAGCTGCGCGGCAAACACGGCGAGA
>DASTTJ010000332.1:0-2852 GCA_035760205.1 Steroidobacteraceae bacterium
GAAGGAACAGCGCCCGCCGGGCACGGCTCCTTCAATCTCTCCGCGTGGGCGCTGAATCACAAGCCGCTGATCGGCTTCCTCATGGTCATCGCGCTGTTCGCGGGCTTGCGCGCCTACAAGGACCTGGGTCGTGACGAGGACCCGCCATTCACCATCAAGACCATGGTGGTACGTGCGTTGTGGCCCGGTGCCGATGCGAACCAGACCGCGAAGCAGCTCACGGACCGCCTCGAAAAGCCGCTCGAATCACTGCAATACATCGACTTCGTCAGCAGCTTCACCAAACCCGGCGAAGCCACGATCATGGTCAACCTGCGCGACAACACGCCCCCGGACGCCGTGCCCGAGCAGTGGTACCAGGTGCGCAAGAAGTTAGGCGACATCCGCGGCCAGTTGCCGCAGGGTGCCATCGGCCCGTTCTTCAACGACGATTTCGGCGATGTGTACGGCGTAATCTATGCGCTGACCAGCGACGGATTCACCTACCGCGAACTGCGCGACCAGGCCGAGTTCATCCGCGCCGAACTGCTGCGCGTGAACAACGTGGGCAAGGTGGATCTCATCGGCGTGCAGGACGAGGTCATCTACATCGACTTCTCGCTGCGGCAGATGGCAGGCCTCGGCATCGATCCGGATCTCGTTGCGCTGACGCTGGCCAGCCAGAACGCCGTCATCGCCTCGGGCACCATTGAAACACCGGGCGAACGCATCGCGGTACGCGTCAGCGGCGCGCTCGATTCTGTCGCCACGCTGGAAAACATCGGCATTCGCGTCGGCGAGCGGCGGGTGCGACTCAAGGATTTCGCGAAGGTCACGCGCGGCTATCGGGATCCGCCCTCGCCGCAGTATCGCTACAACGGCACGCCGGCCATCGGCATCGGTGTGTCCATGTCGAAGGGTGGCAACGTGCTCGCTCTCGGCGTCGCGCTCGAAAAGGAGCTGACTCGCATCGAGAGCGATCTGCCGGTGGGCATCGACGTGCATCGCGTTGCGAACCAGCCCGAGGTCGTCAAGGAATCCGTCGGGCAATTCACTCGTGGTTTGTTCGAGGCCATCATCATCGTGCTCATCGTGAGTTTCGTCAGCCTGGGGATGCGCGCCGGAATGGTGGTGGCGATCAGCATCCCGCTGGTGCTTGCCATCACGTTCGTGTTCATGGAGATGTTCGACATCAGTCTGCAGCGCATTTCGCTGGGCGCACTCATCATCTCGCTCGGCCTGCTCGTCGATGACGCGATGATCGCGGTGGAAATGATGGTGAAGAAGATGGAGGAAGGCTGGGACAAGTTCCGCGCCGCCACTTTCGCCTACACCTCGACCGCATTCCCGATGCTCACGGGCACGCTGGTATCGGTGGCGGGGTTCCTTCCAGTCGGCTTCGCCAAGAGCAGCGCGGGCGAATACTGCTTCACTCTGTTTGCAGTGGTGTCGATTGCGCTGCTTGTGTCCTGGGTGGTGGCGGTGATCTTCACGCCGTACATCGGCGTTGCCGTACTCAAGGAGCAGCCGCCCGGCGAGCATCACATTCCAGCCGAAGGCAGGCTGACGGTGCGTTTTCGTCGCGTGCTGATCAAGGCGCTGGCAAATCGCGGCTGGGTGGTCGCCGGCACGGCGGGTGCGTTCGTGATCGCCGTCATCCTCTTCGGCTTCGTGCAGCAGCAGTTCTTCCCGTCGTCGAGCCGGTCGGAGCTCATGATCGACCTGCGGCTGGCGCAAAACGCGTCCCTCGAAGCGACGATGGGTGAGGTGCGGCGTTTCGAGAAAGTGCTGCTCGCCGACCCGGACGTCGTCAACCACAGCTTCTACGTGGGCTCCGGCGCGGTGCGTTTCTATCTACCCCTCAACCAGCAGCTCGAGAACGCCAACTTCGCCCAGGCGGTGGTCATCACGAAGAGTTATGACGTGCGCGACGAGGTACGGGCGCGGCTCGAAAAGGTGCTCGAAGAGGATTTCAGCACGCTGTTGGCGCGCGTCGAGCCACTGGCGCTGGGGCCGCCGGTGGATTGGCCGCTGCAGTACCGCGTGAGCGGTCCGGACGTGAATGGGGTTCGCGCCATCGCGCAGACCGTTGCCGCCACTTTGCGCGAGAACGCCAATACCCGCGTGGTGCACTTCGACTGGAACGAGATGACCAAGCGGATGCGCATCGATGTCGACCAGGAGAAGGCGCGCCAGCTCGGCGTCAGCTCCGAACAGGTGTCACGTGCGCTGGCATCGGCCGTCTCGGGCCGCACGGTCACGCAGTTCCGCGACGACATCTACCTCATCGATGTGCAGGGCCGGGCGCAGGAAATCGATCGCGGTGATGTGGCGCGTCTGCGCGACCTCGAGATCGGCCTCGCCGGCGGCAACTCGGTGCCGCTCGCGCAGCTTGCAACGTTCGACTACGGCCTGGAGGAAACCGTGATCTGGCGCCGCAATCGTCTGCCCACGATCACGATCCAGTCGAAGATCGCCGATGGTCTGACGGCCGCGACGGTGACAGAGCAGCTGCAGCAGCCCATTGACACCCTGATGGCCAAACTACCCCCCGGTTATCGCATCGAAGTCGGCGGCGCGGTGGGCGAGAGCGCCAAGGGCCAGGCGTCGATCATGGCTGTCGTGCCCGTCATGTTCGCGATCATGCTGTTCATACTCATGCTGCAGCTTCACAGCACGCAGAAGCTGCTGCTGGTGATGCTCACCGCGCCGCTCGCCATCATCGGTGTCACCATCGCGTTGCTCATCAGCGACCGGCCGTTCGGGTTCGTGGCCATGCTTGGCGTGTTCGCGCTCGTGGGTATGATCATCCGCAACTCGGTCGTGCTCATGGCACAGATAAAGGAAAACGAGGACGCGGGTGTGGAACGCGG
>DASTTJ010000333.1:0-9058 GCA_035760205.1 Steroidobacteraceae bacterium
GACGCGCCGTCTGGTGATCATCTTCGGTGTCCTGGCACTGGTGCTCAGCGTGCTCGCCTTTGTGCTGTATTGGTGGTTGCGCGGGTCGTGGGTCGAGGCTTTGCTAGGCGCCATCGCACTTGGCATGTCGTTGCTGCCCGAAGAATTTCCGCTGGTCCTCACGGTGTTCATGGTCATGGGCGCGTGGCGCCTGTCGCGCTCGCGCGTGCTGACGCGCCGCGCGTCGGCCATCGAAGCCCTGGGCGCCGCCACGGTGCTGTGCACCGACAAGACCGGAACGCTGACGCGCAATCTCATGACGGTGGCCGCCCTCCAGACCTCGGCCGATGCCTGGCGTCCGGACATGACTCCGCAGCGCATCACCGCGTCGCCGTCGCTGACCGACCTGCTATCGGCCGCGACGCTTGCGAGTGATGCGCAGCGTCTCGATCCCATGGATCGCTCACTCGCCGAACTGCGCGATCTTGCGCAGCCCGCGGCAGAAAACGGCGCGATGCTGCGCGAATATCCTTTGCATCCCGACTTGCTGGCGGTGACTCGAGTGTGGCGTCTGAAAGAGGGCGATGAAGTGACGGTCGCGGCCAAAGGCGCGCCCGAAGCCATCGCGCGCCTCTGTTCGCTGCCGGAAGCGCAAGCCGCCGTTTTGCGCACGCAAGTCGATGCGCTGGCCGCGGGTGGCATGCGGATTCTCGCGGTGGCTCGCGCCCGCGGCACTGCCGCCGCGCTGCCGGACAGTCCCACCGGATTCGAATTCCAGTGGCTCGGCCTCGTCGGCTTCGCGGATCCACTGCGTGAGTCGGTGCCGGCCGCGATTCTCGAGTGCCGCGCAGCGGGCATTCGCGTCGTGATGATCACCGGGGACTATCCCGCTACCGCCGGTGTCATTGCCCACGAGGCGGGCATCGAAGACGGCGAGGCGTGTTCCGGTGAAACTCTGCGCGGCCTCGATGACGTGGCGCTCGCCGAGCGTGTGCGCCGCACGTCGGTGTTCGCGCGGATTGCGCCAGACCAGAAGCTGCGCATCGTCAATGCGCTGAAAGCGAACGGCGAGATCGTCGCGATGACGGGTGATGGCGTCAACGACGCTCCGGCGCTCAAGGCGGCGCACATCGGCATTGCCATGGGTGGCCGTGGCACCGACGTTGCCCGCGAAGCCGCGTCGATCGTGCTGCTGGACGACGACTTCGGCTCGATCGTCCGCGCCGTGCGCCTGGGCCGGCGCATCTACGACAATCTGCGCAAGGCCATGGGATACATACTGGCGATCCACGTGCCCATCGCGGGACTTGCGCTGCTGCCGGTGTTGTTTGGCTGGCCGCTGGTGCTGACGCCGATGCTCATCGCGCTGCTCGAGCTCATCATCGATCCGGCCTGTTCGGTGGTGCTGGAGGCCGAAGAAGAAGAGAGCGATGTCATGAGCCGCCCGCCGCGCCACCCGGACAGTCCGTTGCTGCCGGGCGCGCTCATCGGATGGAGCCTGCTGCAGGGAACTCTGGCCTTCGTATTGGTCGCGGCGGTCTATCTTTTTGCGATGTTGTTGCCGGCTCCGGCCGACGAAGTCCGCGCGCTGGCGTTCGTAACGCTGGTCGCCGCAAACATCGCGTTGATCTTCGTCAATCGCACGTTTTCGCCCTCATTGCGCACCGCGCTCGGTCGGCCCAACCGCATGCTCGCCTGGGGTCTCGGGATTGCGTGTTCGCTCATCGCGGTGATACTGACGTGGCCAGTGCTACGGCAGTTCTTCGGACTTGGTGTCCTGCACGTGGACGATCTGGGGCTGAGCCTGATTACCGCGGCGGTCCTGCTGGTCGTGCTGGAGTTTGCGAAACACGGCTGGCGCCAAAAGCTTGCAAGCTGAGGACCGGCGCGTCAATTCAAGCGGCGCGAGGCGCGCACCGTGGCCTGGCCCGGCACCGGCGGCTCGATGGTCAGCCCCATCCATTCCGCAAGTTCCAGCATGCGCTGGTTGCTGGCCAGCACTGTTCCGTAGATGGAGTTGAAGCCTTCGCGCGTGGCATGTTCGAACAGCAGCCTGGTCAGCGTCGCGCCGATCCCGCGGCATTGCCATGCATCGGCCACGGCGACGGCGAATTCGCAATCACGGCCATTTGCGTCGGCCGAGTATCGCGCGACACCGATGATTTTTTCGCGGGGTTCCTCGCCCAGTACCGCGACCAGCGCCATGTCGTTGTGCTGATCGACATTCACGAGACGCGCGACGAACTCCGCGGACGGCTCTCGCAGCGTGTACATGAGCCGTTGGAAACGTGACTCCGGCGACAGCGACATGATGAAGTCGCGCTCGCGTTCCGCGTCGGTGCTGGCGATGGGACGGATGCGATACGCCACACCACCGTCCATGAGCGCCGCGCGTGGCCAGTCGTCAGGGTGTGTGCGGCCGCTCAATGGCCCACGGGCGCGACGTGGTTCAAGTCGAGCATCATGCGAACCAGTTCCGCCACGGATTGCGCGTTCATTTTCTCCATGACGCGCGCGCGGTGAATCTCGATGGTGCGCGGGCTCACGCCCAATTCCAGGCCGATGACCTTGTTCTGCTTTCCCTGAGTCAGGAGGTCGAGGACCTCGCGTTCGCGCGGCGTCAGTGAATCGAGGTGCGCGCGAATGCGCGCGTGTTCGCCCAAGGATTTGCGCAGCTCGGTGTCCTTGGCGATGGCGCGCTGAATGCGATCGAGCAGGTCCTGGTCGCGAAACGGCTTCTGCAGGAAATCGAAAGCGCCGTGCTGCATGGCCTCCACCGCCATGGGAATGTCGCCGTGGCCGGTCATGAAGATGACGGGGATTACCGCGCCACGCAGATTGAGCTTTTGCTGCAGTTCAAGGCCGCTCATGCCGGGCATGCGGATATCCAGCAGCAGGCAACCCCTTTGCGAAGGTTGATAGGCGTCGAGAAATTCCTGGGCAGAGCCGAACAACAGGCTGTTCAGCCCGACGGACTTGAGCAGCGAGCGCATGGCATTGCGTACACCCGCATCGTCGTCCACGACCATTACCGTGGCGGCATCATGGTTCATGCTCGTTCTTCCTCCAGTGCAGGCAGCCGTACCTGGAAGCTTGCGCCTCGCAAAGTCGAGGGTAGTAAGTCGAGGGTGCCGCCGTGTGCGTGCGCGATGGTACGGCTGATGGCCAGCCCAAGGCCAGTGCCGGACTTCTTCGTGGTGGCAAACGGATCGAACATCCGTTCGGCTATGGCAGGCGACACCCCGGGTCCATTGTCGGTGACGCGGATTTCGACATCGGCGCAGGGCGTCCGCTCTGTCTTCAATTCGACCTCGCGATTGCCCGTGGGCACCTCGAGCAGTGCTTCGAAGGCATTGCGCATCAGATTCAGCACCACTTGCTGTAGCTGCGCCGGATTGGCAATGACGCGCGGCAGGTGCGGCGCCAGCGTCAATCGCAGGCGGGTGTCGTGCACCCGTGCGTCCGCGGTGAGCAGGGTGCTCAGCTCTTCGATCAGCACATTGACGTCAGTCAGCACACGTTCCTCGTTTTCGTCGGTGCGCACCAGGTGCCGCAGCCGGCTGACGACTCTGCCCGCGCGCAGGCCCTCGGCGCCGATCTCCCGCACGGCTTCGCGCAGCTCCACCAGGTCGGGCTGAGGCATGTCGATGTAGCGTTCGCAGGCACGCGCATAGGTGGTGATGGCCGTCAACGGCTGGTTGAGTTCGTGCGCGACACCGGCGGCCATTTCACCCATGGTGGCGAGACGTGCGACCCGGGTGATGCGATCCTGCGCCAGGTGCGCCTGTTCTTCGCGCCGCGCGCGTTCGGTGGTGTCCGTGCCGGAGCACATCCAGCCCGAGGGCGTGCCATCGGTCGCGCGCAGGGCAATGCAGCGCCAGTAGATCTTGCGGGCTGCACCGCCGGCCAACACGGCGTCGAATTCCCGTTCGCGCGAGGCGCCGTTGGCGAGCGCGCTGTCGAGCAGCAGTGTGGCCCGTTCACGTTCGGCGTCTCCGTGCACGAACGTCAACCAGTCACGGCCGAGAATTTCGAGCGCAGGCTCTCCCAGGATTTCGCTGCCGCGCGCATTCAGCTCGCAGATTCGCCGGTCGGTGTCGAGCCGAAGCAGGATGGCATCGTTGAGTTCCAGATAGGCCGTGGCACGGTCGCGTTCCAGTTTGAGCGCGGCCGTGGCTTCGTGTTCCGCCGTGGCGTCGCGCACCAGACCGACGAATCGGGGCGGTTCGCTTTCAGGAATTCGCCCGACCGACAGGCGCACGGGGAAAGGTTTTCCGTCGCCGCGCTTCGCCGTGACTTCGCGCCCGATGCCGATGATTTTCGCGACTCCCGTTTGCAGATAACTCGCGAGGTATCCATCGTGGCCGGCGCGATGCGGCTCGGGCATGAGCATGCTGACGTTCTCGCCGAGCAGTTCGTCGACGCGATAACCAAACATCCGGCTGGTCGAGTCGTTTACGGCCAGCATCCGTCCACGATGGTCGATCACGATGACGGCGTCGATCGCCGCCTCCATGAGAGCCTGGGTTTCCCTGGAAAACATGGCGTGAGTATGGGACGGCGCGCTGGCGGCTGAAGTACGCAATACCCCTGACTTCATAGGTAGCCCGGCGAATACTCGCGCCGGCTTGCGGCTGCAACCATGGCGCAATGGGGCCGAACAAGTCGCTGACCTGGTGATTGGCGAACAGGACGCGTCCTGTCGAATCGATGATGACCATCGCGTCCGGCAATGAATCGAGAACGCTCCGGACAAGCGGGGAAGGCGAGGATTGCACCGCCGCGCAAGCCATGCAAGTCGGTGGAATCAGCGGTGGATCTGCGAGTGCATCCGGTCGTCGGCTTTGAAGAAGCGTCTGGCGTGCGCCAGCAGTGCACCGTCGGAAGGATGATCCAGCGTCTCCACGGCGGAGATCTTTGCCGCGAACTGCGGATGCTGCTGCTGGATATGCTTGTTCAGCTCGGTCTTCGCGCTGCCGGGACCGACGATGAGAACCGCGCCCGCCTTCGCGATGGATTGTGTCACACGCTCCAGAAAATCCTTGTCGACGGGCGCGTGGCCGCTGTCGCTGGAGTTGGCCTTGTGATGCAGGTTCTGGTGAGGGTGCGAACTATTGACGGTGGCGCGTTCGCTGTCGTCGTCGTTGAAGTAAAATACCTTGGCGACGCGGTGGTCGAGCCAGACGAGGGCGTGGTGGTGGTTGCTCATGCGCACATCTTCGCGCCCGCGTGTGCGCGAAAAGAATACGCAACCCTACTAATGCGCTCTGACCGTGAGTTGCTGTCAGTAGATCTCGGGCACCAGCATCTCCGGCGGCACCGCCTGGCGGGAGTAATGCTCGTGGCGCTCGCGCTCCGGCAGCACCACACCCTGCTTGGGCACTTCGGCATACGGAAACTGCCGCAGCAGGTGATCGATGCAGTTGAGCCTTGCGCGCTTCTTGTCCACGGCCTGCACCACCCACCAGCGCGCTTCAGGAATGTGGCTGCGCTCGAGCATCACTTCCTTCGCACGGGTGTAGTCCTCCCAGCGGCGGCGGGACTCCAGGTCCATGGGTGACAGCTTCCATTGCTTGAGCGGATCGTGGATGCGACCGAGGAAGCGCAGGTACTGCTCCTCATCGGTGATCGAGAACCAGTATTTGAGAAGGCGGATGCCGGAGCGCACCAGCATCTGCTCGAACTCGGGTACCGAACGGAAGAAGTCCTCGTATTCCTCGTCGGAGCAGAAGCCCATCACGCGTTCGACACCGGCGCGGTTGTACCAGCTGCGATCGAACAGCACGATTTCGCCGGCGGCCGGGAGATGGGCGATATAGCGCTGGAAATACCACTGAGTGCGTTCGCGATCGTTGGGGGCGGGCAGAGCGACCACGCGGCAGACGCGCGGGTTCAGCTTTTGCGTGATGCGCTTGATGGCGCCACCTTTGCCGGCCGCATCGCGGCCTTCGAAGATGATCACGACCTTCTGGCGCGACGCTGACACCCAGTCCTGCAGCTTCACCAGCTCGGCCTGCAGCCGGAACAGCTGCTGGAAATAGTTGCGGCGATAGTCTTTCTCGCCGGCGCTGTTGGCGCCGCCGTCCGGAAGCCCCGGCAGCGGGTGGTAGTCCTCGACGTCCATCTCGAGCTCTTCGTCCCAGCTATCGACGAGATCGCGGCGTATGCGCTGGATGAGTTGCTCGTGGTCGAGCTGCGTCTGGGTGCTCATGCGGGCTCCTCTCATTAGGACCCGGGATGCTCGCCCGGTCGCATGACAGTTGTGTGAAAACGGAAAACGGGGTCAGACCCTCCGGTGTTCGTCACCGGAGGATCACACCCACGTCAAATCGTGTGACGTGGCCTAAGCAAGCGATCGATGTCAGAACCTGCCTGCACGGCTGCAAAAGCTGATCCCGCGCGGGCACTGGAATTAAGTCGGCTCGCGCGGCGCTACAGGCATTCGGGGTCAGGCCCCATTTTCAATTGGACGCGACGACCGTGCCCCTTCCTTTGCTCGCGTGGAAATTCGTCAGGTTCGAATTGCCGACCGCGGAGACACTGTTCGCCAGCGCTTCCTGAACGCACCTATCGTAGGCATCGTTGAGCCCGAGAATGCGCGAATTGAGATTGCCGCAAACCGATTGAGCCGCGTTGCTGAGCCGCTTGTGCAGGCCCGCGACACCGGCGCGCGATTCCAGGTTGAGGTCGCCGTATCGCACGACAACGCTCGAGGCGTCGCGCGAACCGGCGGCGGCGACGCTGCTCAGGGCCAGTGCAGCGACGGGTATCAGAAACTTGACCGACTTCATCATGTGCTCCTCGTTGATTAGAGGCGCACATGCTGCCGAATCCAAAATGCGGCGTGTTCCTAAGAACTGACCCCATGTTTAGTTTTACTGAACGATGCCCGCCACTCGCTCGGGGGCGCGCCCACTATCTTCTTGAAGGCGCGGCTGAACGCGGCCTCGGATTCATAACCCACCCGGTTTGCGATGGCCGCTACGCTTTCGGTGCCCTTGCGCAAGTGGTTTGTCGCCAGCTGCATGCGCCAGTTGGTCAGGTATTGCATGGGCGGGTGGCCGACGAACTCCGTGAATCGTTCGGCGAACGACGAGCGCGATAACGCGGCTTCATGTGCCAGCGCCCCCAGCGTCCAGTCACGCGCGGGGTTGGCGTGCAAGGCCATCAGGGCGCGGCCTACGTACTGATCGCGCAGTCCCGAAAGCCAATTGGTGCGATCGGCTGGCAGCGTCTCCAGATATCGCCGAACCACGTCGACGAACATGAGTTCGCTGATGCGGCCCAGCAGATCCGCGCTGCCGATACGCGAACCGTTCGATTCGGCGAGTGCCGCGCGAAAGTACGCACCGAGCGCGCCACTGGCGTGATCGTTGACGACGATGACACGTGGCAGCGCCGTGAGCAGCGGGTTGTAAGGGCGCGAGTCGCAACCGAGAAATCCGCACACGAAATGCGCCGGTTCGCCGCCATCGCTGCCCACCGATATCTTCGCCGGAAGCTTGCCATCGCTCGGCATGCGATACATCGACATCTCCGGCGTGCTGCGCATGCCGGGTGCGGTGGCGAGCACGTGTGTGTCGCCCTGCGGCAGCACGATGATGTCGCCCGCGGATAGTTTGATGGGCGCTTCACCTTCCAGTGTCGCCCAGCACGTGCCTTCCATCAGCAAATGATAGGAGATCATGTGATCCGAGCCGGGAAACATCGCTTCCACCACGCTCTTTCCGAGAGGCGTCTCCGCGCACCACGGCGCGCATGCATGCACGTCGAAAAAGAACGCACCCGTCAGCCGTACGGCTCGCAGCACATCTGACAACGCATCCATGAGACCTCCCGGAACATCGCCGGACGCCGAAGCAACAACACCGGACTTCGGATCATTCGAATCTGGCTCCCGCGCGATTACTCTGTCAGCGTGATGGTTAGTAAGCAACCTCAATACCAGCATCGGAGATGACGATGATGAAAGCCTTTTGCGCTGCGACGGCGATGACCATCGCCGGTTCGAGCATGACCACAACGGCGGCGGAGTCTGCTCCGGCCACGCACCGCTATCTAATCGAACGCACTTTTCCCGCCGGCGCGCTCGACGGCGTCGATGCGGCGGTCAAGAAGAAGGTGAACGACAACAACGCGACATTGAATGTGACCTGGGAAAAGTCTTACGCAAACGCGGACAAGACGAAGACGTACTGCGTCTACGACGGCCCGAGCGAGGCCGCCGTGCGCGAGGCTGCGAAGCTCAACGGACTTCCCGTCGACAACGTCACAGCGATTCCGGCCGACATCAAAGCGGAGCCGCGCGGCGCAGTCCAGCGCATCGCCGCCGGCAACCAGCGTTATCTGGTGAAGCGGTCAGGTTCCCCGAACGTGCAGGCCGGCAGCGACCAGAAGTTCGGCGTGACCTTGCTCACCTCGTACGCCACGGCCGACCAGCGCGATTCGTTCTGGGTGTACGAGGCGCCCAGCTTCTCGGCGGTGGAAAGCGCGGCGAAGGCCAGTGGCACGCCGTTCGAATCGATCGCGGAGATTCCGGAGACGTTGTATCCGCGCTGAGCCGCGTCCCGATTTGCTAGCAAATCAGGAATGTCCCCATTTACTCATCTACTTCGGTGGGGCAAGCCAGCGGTCGACACCGGTGGAGTCGATGAACTGCCCCTCGATCTGCTTGACCAGATCGGCATGCCCCTCGCAGCCGGAATTCAGCGACACCGTGCGCACGTCGCCGGCTTCCGATGCGGAGCGCATGACGATGAGCATGGAACGGCCCTTGAGGCAGGTGCGTCTCTTGATTTCCTCGTCCAGCACCTTTGTCCGGACGAGCGTGGTCAGCAGTTCGGCGTAGACCTCAGGTGCAACCTGTTTATTCCACACGCCAGACTTGCTCGTGTTCTTGCGGCCGGAGAACACCACGCGCCCGTCCTCGAAAACGTAGAGCTCGTAGACAGGACAGTTGCCGCTGCACGTGCCGCCCGACACGCCGACGAATTTCTGGCCAGGGTTCCACAGCGGAATTCCACCATAAGGTGCGCCGGCCGCGTAGGGCTTGACCACGGGCTTTTCCGCGAGCGCGAAG
>DASTTJ010000334.1:0-16099 GCA_035760205.1 Steroidobacteraceae bacterium
TGGCATGGATGACGCGCAGGCGATCGGCGAGCGGCCCGGCTGAAGTGGCGATGCAGCCGTGCGCGACGATGGTGAGCGTGCCGGCCGCGCAATCGATGACGCCGTAGCCGGTGCGAATCGAGCCGGGATCGAGCCCCAGGATGCGCGCCGGAGTGCCCGGTAACATACGCGCGACCGCGGGTGCCGCAGGCGTTTGTCCGCCGGGCCGGTATGCACGCCAGGATGATCGCATCGGGTATCGCGCCATCAGTCGTTTAAAGCCCTGTGCTGCTTGAGAAAAACTGCGCGTATCATACTTTTTTCGTGCACAACCTTCACTCCTGTTCCGCGGAACTGCGGAATTCAATCGACGCGCATGCATCCCGGCTCGAAGGCTGGGGAGTGCCGCGTCCGGCCATCGATAAAGCCGCGGAAGCCGCCGTCATCGTCGCGGCGCTGACCGAAGATACTGTGCTGGTAGCGGCGCTGATGGCGCAGGCGGGATTCGCTTCCACACCGTCGGAAGCGCGCGAGATGGATCTGCATTTCGGGCCGGCCGCAAGCAAGCTGGCGCACGAGCTCTCGCACTTTGGCGACATCCGGCTGACGCCCATGGCAGCGGCCGCACATCATCTGGAACCCGCGCAGGCGGAGGCGCTGCGCAAGATGCTGTTGTCCGTGGTGAGCGATCCGCGCCTGGTGTTGGCGCGTCTCGCGCGGCAACTGGTCGATCTCAACGCCTCGAAGGATGGACACGCCGCCACGCGCGAGCGCCTGGCGCTCGAGACGCGCGAGGTCTTTGCCCCGCTCGCCAACCGCCTCGGGCTCTGGCAGCTCAAGTGGGAGCTGGAAGATCTGGCGTTCCGCTTCCTCAAGCCCGATGACTACCGGCGCATTGCGGCGGCGTTGGCTGAGAAGCGCGCCGACCGCGAACGCTACATCGTTGATTTGTGCCGCACGATCGAGACGATGATGCACACCGCCGGCATCGCAGGCGAGGTGTACGGGCGCCCCAAGCACATCTACAGCATCCACCGGAAGATGGAGCGCAAGCAGTTGTCGTTCGAACAGGTGTTCGATCTGCGCGCGGTGCGCATCGTGACCAGCCGCATCGAAGACTGTTACGCGGTGCTCGGTCTGGTGCACGGGCGCTATTCCTACATCCCGGGCGAATTCGACGACTACATCGCCACGCCGAAGGACAACTTCTACCGCTCGATCCACACCGCAGTGTTCGGTCCCGAGGGAAAGGCCGTCGAGGTGCAGATCCGGACTGACGAGATGCACGATCAGGCCGAGCTCGGGCTCGCCGCGCACTGGCGATACAAGGAATCGCGCGCGCTCGACGTGTCGTACGACCGCAAGATCGAGTGGGTCCGCAAGCTGCTCGACAGCGAAAGGCGCGATGGCGAGGGCGATCGGGACTTCCTCGACCAGGTCCGCGCCGAGCTGTTCGAGGATCGCGTGTATGCGCTCACGCCCAAGGGCGAAGTCGTCGACCTGCCGCCCGGCGCCACGCCGCTCGACTTCGCGTACCACGTGCACACCGACCTGGGGCATCGCTGCCGCGGCGCGCGCGTCAACGGCCGCATCGTGCCGCTGACGCGGGTGCTCACCAACGGCGAGATCGTCGAGATCTTCACCCACAAACATCCGCATCCGAGTCGCGACTGGTTATCGGAAACCGCGGGCTTCCTGGTGTCGCCCCGCAGCCGGTCGAAGGTGCGCGCATGGTTCCGGAAGTTAGACGAGGACGCCGAGGCTGCGCCCGTGGCGGCGCCCTCTCCGGCCCCCGCCCCCGCGCCGCCGCGGCGCCGCATTGCATCACGCAAATCCGCGCGTTCGCCGGTCGTTCTCGGCGGAATCGAAGACCTGCCGACGAGTTTTGCGCGCTGTTGCGCGCCGGTGAAGCCCGAAGGCATCGCCGGTTACGCGACCGTGGGCCGGGGAGTGACCATTCATCGTGCAGATTGCCCGGGACTGACGCGCATGAGTGCAAGCCATCCTGACCGGTTGATTGCCGCGGCCTGGGCCGAAGTGGCATCCAGCCAGCCAGTGACCCTCGCGATTGTCGCCATAGACAGACAGGGATTGGTCCGGGACATCGGCGATCTGCTGGTCAACGAAAAAATCAGCATCGAGATGATGCACACCACTACCGATCGCACGCAGTCGACAGCTACCATCGACCTGCGCGTGGCGATTGCTGACGCGCAGCACCTGACACGATTGCTGCAACGAATCAGGAAAGTGACAAGCGTCCTTTCGGTCCGCCGTTTGGGTTAACTTAAGCCCGCAAAGCGGGCCCTGGGGGCCCTCGAAACGTGACGTGCTGCGACGCCGAATATCGTTGAATCGCGTTTACTCATAACGATTTTTTGGATTTATCCGGGGTTTCAGAACGCTCATGCGCGTCCTGCTGGTCGATCATGACTCAGAGGGTCTCGAGACCATTGCGCGTGCAATTCGCGGAGTGCTCGAGCTCGACTGCGTCACCAGCAAAGGTGACGCACTGTTGCTCCTGCGCCAGAACACTTACGACGTACTGATCGCCTGCGAGCGCGCGGTCGATGGCTCTGGCCTCGACCTGCTAGGCCGAACTACCCGCACTGCCGTTCCGCTCAAACGAATTTTCGCCGCCGCTCCCGAACGACTGCAGCTGCTCGGTCCGAGGCTCGCGCCTTTCAAGGTGCAGCGGACCATCAACTATCCGATCGATCTCGAAGAATTGTGGCTGGCCATCGCGCAGGTGACTGGCGGCCCCAACGACGAAACCGATGGCACGATCGAACGCGTCGTGCTCGACGAGCGCGGCATTCCCGCGAGCGGCACGACGCCACGCACGCCGATCCCGCCGCGCCCCCCGGCACCTCTCGGTGGAATGCGCGCGGTCCCCGCGCCTCCGCCAGCCCGAGCGCCCGCACCCGCCATTGCCGTAACCGGCAATGGTGCGCGCACCGCCGCCGCGCGCGTCGCGCAACCCGTACCCGAACCGCCGCTGCGTGCTCCGCCACCACCGCGCGTGCCGCCCCCGGCGATGCGCCAGGCGGCCGCGGCTGCGGCTCAAGTGCGTGCGCCCGCTCCGCAGATGCGCGCGCCCGCACCGCCGATGCAACCCATTCCGCCGATGCCGATATCGCCCCCGTTGGCCGCCGCGCCCGCGCCGCGTGACCTGCTCCAGGACTGGACCCCGGAGTTGCCGGCCGAAGACGATTTCGCACAGATCGCCGCTCAGGCGCGCATGAGCGTGGAACGCAAGGTGGTGGATGAGGCAGCGCGCCGCAAAAGGCAGCGGCTGCTCACCGCCTGCGGCGTCGCCGTAGCGGTCGCCGGCGTCATCGTGTTCCTCATCGAGAAGTTCTACGACCCCGAAGCGCGCGCCCGCGAGCAGGCCATCGCGGCCGAAGTCTCGCGCATGGCCGAGCAGCAAAAAGTCACCGACAACCTCACGCTGATCGAAGTCGACATCGAGAACGCGATCATGAACAACGAGCTCGATGCAGCGCGCACCGAACTCGCCAAGCTGGTCGCGAGAGCGCCCGAACATCCGCGCCGCGAATTCCTGCAAGCATCCATCGACCGTGCCGCCGAGCTGCAGAAGTTCGCCGCCGCAGGCCAGCCACCGACGCAGCCCCAGGCGTCGAGCGCGCCGGCTTCGGTCGAGCGCAGCGCCGCCTCGCGGCCGAGGAACGCGGAACGCGTCGCCACGCGCGCGCCGGAACGCAGCGTTGCACCGCGCACCACCCGCGAAGCGTCGCCGCCGCAGCCCCGCACCTACGGCGCGCCCATCAGCGAACCGCCGCGCGCGCAGACCATTCCGCTGGACGCACCCATCAATTCGCAGGCCACCACGACCCAGCTCCGACGCGCCGACACCTTCGGCGGTCGCACCGTCGAAGCCAGTGATTCCGCGGTCGGCCGCACGGCGGCCGTCCCCGCGCCCTCGGGTAGTTCGACGGCGTCGGGCTCCGCGGCCGTGGCCATACCGCCCGCCGCGGCACCCGCGCAGGCTCCGCCGCCGGTGGACGTGGTGCCCGCCAAGATCGTGAAACGCGTGACACCCTTGGTGTCGTACAACGTGCCGCGCAAGACCAAAGGCTTCGTTGTCGTGAAGTTCGACATCGGCGAAAACGGCCGGGTCAGCAATGTCGAGGTGCTGGAATCCACGCCGAGTGGTGTATTCGACGACGCGGCGACCACGGCAGTACGCAAATGGGTCTACGAACCGCGCAAGGAAAACGGCACCGCGGTTGCGTCGCAGTCCAAGGCGCGACTGGTATTCGACGAGGCTGACTAGACAACTTCGCCTCGCGGCGGCGACTATCCACCGATGTCGCGCTGGACTCTCGTGCTGATGTTGCTGCTCGCGGCCCCCGTGTTCGCGGCCCCCGCCGCAATGCGCGACGGTCTCGAGGTAGCCGATCCCCTCGAAGTATCGCTGCATCCGGGCCCGCTCCAGGCGCTCAATGCGGCGGTAATCGCCGAACAATTCCCCGACACCACCAGTGTTCTCGTCCATCGGCGCGGCAAGCTGGTTTTCGAACGCTACTTCGGCGCCGGCGGCATCAACATACTCAACGACACGCGTTCGGTGACGAAAACGCTGACGGCGCTCGTCGTCGGTCAGGCGGTTTCCGAGGGTGCGCTGCGCTCGGGTGATCAGCCGGCCTTCGGGCTCGTCCCGCAGCTTGCGCCGTTCCAGCACGATGGTGCGCTCAAGCGCGGCATCACGATCATGGACCTGCTCACCATGTCCTCGGCGCTCGATTGCAACGATTTCGATGAACGCAATGTCGGCAACGAAGAGAACATGTACCCGCTCGCCAACTGGACTCGCTGGGTGGTGGACCTGCCGGTGAAATCCGGCTATTCGCGCACCACGAGCGGCCGCGGCCCTTTCTCCTACTGCACGGGCGGCACCTTCCTGCTGGGGCAGATCGTGCAGCGTGCCGTTGGCATGCCGCTCGACCGCTATTTCGACCAGAAGCTGTTCCTGCCGCTCGGTATTCGCGAGCGGCAATGGGCGCGCTCACCAAGCGGTGAATACCAGTCCGGCGGTGGCTTGCGGCTGCGCAGCCGCGATCTGCTCAAACTCGGCGTCCTGCTGCAGGAGGACGGCCAGTGGTTAGGCCACCAGATCGTTCCGGCGGCCTGGGTGCGGCAGATGCAGACACTCAGCAACGTCGTCAACGAACAGCAGGGCTACGGCATGTTGACCTGGCAACGCCAATACGCCTCGCCGTGCGGCAGGATCAACGGCTGGTACATGTCCGGCAATGGCGGCAACGCGGTCGTCGTGGTGCCGCTCAAGAACCTGGTGGCCGTGGTGACGCGCACGCATTACAACCAGCGTGGCATGCACGATGAAACCGTGCGTCTGCTCGAGAAACACGTCTTCGCCGCTCTGCCCTGCAGCTGAGCGCTTCGCAGCAACTTCTACTTGTTGATGTTGTCGATGGCGCGCTTGTCGGCGGCAAGCGCGGCTTCATGCAGCGCTTCGGACAATGTCGGATGCGCGTGGATCGTGCGCTGTAGGTCTTCGCAGCTCGCCGAATATTCCATCGCGAGTACCGCTTCGGCGATGAGTTCGCCCGCCATCGGTCCGATGATGTGCACGCCCAGGATCTCGTCGTCATCCTGCGCGCCGATGAGTTTGACGAAACCGGCGGTGGATTCCATGGCGCGCGCACGACCGCTGGCCGCGAATGGAAACTGACCGATCTTGTAGGCGCGCCCGCTGGCCTTGACCTGCTCTTCGGTCTGCCCCACCCAGGCGATTTCCGGGTGCGTGTAGATCACCGAGGGGACGGTGTTGTAGTTCATGTGGCCGTAACGGCCGGCCATCAGGTCGCCCACCATGACGCCTTCGTCTTTCGCCTTGTGGGCCAGCATGGCGCCACGAACGCAGTCGCCCACGGCCCAGACATTCTCCACACCCGTCTTGCAGTGATCGTCGACCTTGATGAAGCCGCGCTCGTCCATCTGCACGCCAGTGCCCTCGGCCAATAGATTCCTGGTAAACGGCCGGCGTCCGATCGCGACGATGACTTTGTCGACGGTGATCGTCTGACTACCGGAAGCATCGGTGTAAACGACTTCGACGCCGTTGGCGCCGGCTTTCGCGCCTGACACTTTGGCGCCGAGCTTGATGTCGAGCCCCTGCTTCTTCAAATGACGCGCGGCCTCTTTCGCGAGTCCCTGATCGGCGATGGCGAGAAAGCTGTCCAGCGCTTCGAGTACCACGACTTCGGCGCCGAGCCGGCGCCACACGCTGCCGAGTTCGAGGCCGATGACACCAGCTCCGACCACGGCGAGTTTCTTCGGCACCGTCTCGAAATCGAGCGCGCCCCAGGAATCGACTATTGTCTTGCCGTCGAACGGCATGCTCTTGAGTTCGGTGGGAGTGGAGCCCGACGCCAGCACGATGTGCTTGGCGCTGAGTGTTTCCACTTTCCCGTCGTGCGCGGTGAATTCCACCTTGCGGTTGGCCAGAAGCTTGCCATGGCCCTGCAACGCGGTGACGCCGGCGCTCTTGAGCAACAACGCGATGCCGTTGGTGCTGGCTTTCACGATGCCGGTCTTGCGCTTCTGCATCTGCGCGACGTCGAACGTCACGCCGTTGACATTGATGCCGTGCACGCCGAGCTCATCTTTCGTCTTGTGATACAGCTCGCTCGATTCGAGCAGTGCTTTGGAAGGAATGCAGCCGGCATTCGTGCAGGTGCCGCCGAAGACGGCCGTGCCGTCCTTGTTCTTCCATTCGTCGATACACGCCACCTTGAGCTTGTTCTGCGCGGCGCGAATGGCGGCGGGATAACCCGCCGGGCCGCCACCAATGACGATGACGTCGTACTCAGTGCTCATAGAACCTCTAGTTACTTCAGACGCCCAGCAGCAGGCGCGCCGGATCTTCGAGGCAGTCCTTGATGGTCACGAGGAACTGCACGGCCTCGCGGCCGTCGATGATGCGGTGATCGTACGACAGCGCCACGTACATCATCGGGCGCACGACGATCTCGCCATTCACCACCACCGGACGCTCCATGGTCTTGTGCATGCCGAGAATCGCGCTCTGCGGCATGTTGACGATGGGCGTGGACAGCAGCGAACCAAAGGTGCCGCCGTTGGTGATGGAGAACGTACCGCCGGTCAGCTCTTCGATAGTGATCTTGCCGTCACGCGCGCGCGCGGCGTATGCGCCGATATTCTTTTCGATGTCGGCGTAACTCTGCAGATCCACGTCACGCAACACGGGAACCATGAGGCCCCTTTCGGTCGAGACCGCGACACCGATGTCGTAGTACTCGTGGTAGACGATGTCCGTGCCTTCCACCGACGCATTGACAGCCGGGAATTTCTTGAGCGCTTCGACCGCTGCCTTCACGAAGAAAGACATGAAACCCAGCTTCACGCCGTGTTTCTTCTCGAAGGTTTCCTTGTATTTCGCCCGCACGTCCATGACGGCCTTGAGGTCGACCTCGTTGAACGTGGTAAGCAGTGCCTGCGTGGACTGTGCCTCGACCAGGCGCTGCGCCACGCGCTGGCGCAGTCGCGTCATCGGCACGCGTTGATCGTTGCGTCCGGCGGCGCCGGTCACGGCGGCTGGCGCCGACGGCGCAGCCTTGTTAGCGGCAGGCGCAGCAGCGGCCGGCTTATCCAGATACTCCACGACATCACCTTTGGTGATGCGCCCGTCGCGGCCCGTGGCCGGAATCTTCGACGGATCCAACTGCTTCTCTTCGACCATGCGGCGTACTGACGGCGCGAGCTTGCCGTTGTCATTGGCGGCAGCGGGAGTGGCAACTGGAGCGGCTTTCGCCGCGGCCGGAGCGGCTTTCGCCGCGGCCGGAGCGGCAGCGGCCTTGGCCGGAGCAGCGGCGGCGGTCGCCGTGGCAGCACTACCCTCTTCGAGCACGGCCAATACCTGTCCGCTGGTAACCGACGTACCAGCGACGATGCGGAGTTCTTTCAGCACGCCGCTGACCGGCGCGGGCACTTCGAGAACCACCTTGTCGGTTTCGAGGTCGGCGAGATTTTCATCGCGGCTGACGGCCTGGCCCACCTGCTTGTGCCAGGTGACGAGCGTGGCGTCGGCAACCGACTCGGGTAATTGCGGAACCTTGATTTCGATGGACATGGACTTCCCTTATCTCGACGTAGCGGCAGCGGTCGGCGACGGCGCTGCTCCCGATATGGACAATAGCCGTTTGGTTTCGCGCGCACCGTCTTCGGTGTTGGTGGCGGTCAACGCGGCATCGATGAGCCCACGCTGTTCGGCTTCGTGAATCTTGCTGATGCCCGTGGCCGGCGCAGCGGCCGGTGGACGGCCTGCGTACAGCAGTTCGCGTTTGCCCACGAGCGTCGCCAGTCGGTGGCGGATCTGATACCAGGCGCCCTGGTTTTGCGGCTCTTCCTGGCACCACACCACGTCGCGCGCATTCGGATACTTCGCGAGCACGGCTTCCATCTCCGGCATCGGGAATGGGTACAGTTGCTCGACCCGCACGAGTGCAACTTCAGCGTTGCCGGAGGCACGACGAGCCTTCAACAGGTCGAAATACACTTTGCCCGAGGACAACACCACGCGGCGTACGTTGGCAGGATTCAGCTTGTCGATTTCGTCGATGACGTTCGAGAACTCGCCATTGACAAGATCGTCGAGCGAGGACACCGACAACTCATGCCGCAGCAGCGACTTCGGTGTCATGACGATGAGCGGCTTGCGCAGGCTGCGCAGGATCTGCCGGCGGATCATGTGATACATCTGCGCCGGCGTGGAAGGCACGCACACCTGCATGTTGTTCTCGGCGCAGAGCTGCAGGAATCGTTCGAGGCGCGCGGAGGAATGCTCCGGGCCCTGACCCTCATATCCATGCGGCAGGAACAGCGCGAGACCACAGAGGCGGCCCCACTTGGCTTCGCCCGAGCTGATGAACTGGTCGATGATGACCTGCGCACCGTTCACGAAGTCGCCGAACTGCCCTTCCCAGATGACGAGCGCGGACGGATCGGTGGTCGAATAGCCGTACTCGAAGCCGAGCACCGCCTCTTCCGACAATACTGAGTCGGTGATCTGAAACGACGGCTGACGTTCAGCAATGTGCTGCAGCGGAATGTAACGCGCACCCGTGGCCTGTTCGTGCAACACCGCGTGGCGATGAAAGAACGTGCCACGGCCGGCGTCCTGTCCGGTGAAGCGGATGGCATTGCCCTCTTCGAGAATGCTGGCGTACGCCAACGTTTCGGCGCAGCCCCAATCGAGCGGTAGTTCGCCGGCGAGCATTTTCACGCGATTGGCCATGACCTGCGCCACGCGCGGATGCAGCGCGAAATTCTCCGGGAACTTCACGATCCGTTCGCCGAGCGATTTCAGGCGCGCCATGTTGCCGCCGCCCTTCACACGCTCGGTCCAGTCGTTGCCGAGGTACTTGCCCCAATCGACCGTGTACTTGTTGCCGATCATTCCGAGGGAGGCGCGCGCCTGCGGGCGGCCTTCGTCGAGGCCGGTCCGATAGGACTCGGTCATGGCCGCGGCATCGGCGTCGTTGATCACGCCCTGCGCGACCAGTTTGTCGGCGTAGATCTTGCGCGTGGTCGGATGTTTGCGGATGACCTGATACATCATCGGCTGCGTGGCCGACGGCTCATCCGCTTCGTTGTGGCCATGGCGGCGATAACAGACGAGATCGATGACCACGTCCTTGTGAAAGTGCTGGCGATACGCAAGCGCCAGGCGGGTGACGAAAACCACCGACTCCGGATCGTCCGCGTTCACGTGGAAGATTGGCGTCTCGAGCATCTTCGCCACGTCCGAGCAGTACATCGTCGAACGCGCATCGCGCGGATCGGAGGTGGTGAACCCGACCTGGTTGTTGATGATGATGTGGATGCTGCCGCCGGTGAAGAACGCGCGCGCCTGCGAGAGCTGCAGTGTTTCCATGACAACACCCTGGCCCGCGAAGGCGGCATCGCCATGAACCAGAATTGGCAACACGCGCGTGCCGGAAACATCGCCGCGCCGCTCCTGGCGCGCGCGGACCGAACCTTCGACCACAGGATTGACGACTTCGAGGTGCGAAGGATTGAAGGCGAGCGCCACGTGCACGTTGCCGCCGGGCGTGCGCAAGTCTGAAGAGAAGCCCTTGTGGTACTTAACGTCGCCCGAGCCCTGCATGTGCGCGGTGTCGTATTTGCCTTCGAACTCGTTGAACAACACCGAGGGCGACTTGCCGAGAAGATTGACCAACACGTTGAGACGGCCGCGATGGGCCATGCCGATTACGCACTCTTCGACGCCCTGTTCGCCACCCCGCTGGATGAGGTCGTCCATGAGCGGAATGAGCGTGTCGCCGCCTTCGAGCGAGAAGCGCTTCTGGCCGACGTACTTCGTGTGCAGATAACGCTCGAGGCCTTCGGCCGCCGAGAGCTGCCACAGAATGTTTTTCTGCTCGTCGACCGAGAGCTTGCCGCGCAGCCGGCCGAGCAGGTACTGGTCCTGCAACCACAGGCGCTCCTCGGTATTCGACACGTGCGCAAACTCAGCGCCGATGGTGCCGCAGTACGCGTATTCGAGTTGCGAGATGATTTCGCGCAGCTTGAGCCTGGGCGCCAGTTCGTTGGGCCGCGAGCCCGTGAGGAATTCGGTATCGAGATCGGCGTCAGTGAGGCCGAAGTAGCCCAGCTCCAGCACCCGCGGACGTTCGCGCTTTTCGAGACCGAGCGGATCGAGGTTGGCGACGAGGTGGCCACGGTTGGCGTAGATCTGAACCAGGCGGGATACCGCGCCCTGCTTGGCGGCGGAATCTGCGCTCGACGCGCCGGGGCTTCCTGCGGCCATGCGCGGCTTGCCGGCTCGTTGCACGATGCCCGCCTGCACGGAGGAGTGAATCTGCTCGGCGCCTGCGACGTCGCGCTGCTTCAGACCATCCTGCAACTTATGAAAGTAATCGCGCCATGCCGGCTCGACACTCTGCGGATCGGAGAGGAACTGCTCATACAGAGCTTCGACGTAAGGAGCGTTGCCGCCAGACAACGGCGTGGACGCGTCAAGCTCGCGAAGGCTTGGGGCCATACGAGAAAAAATCCTGTGGACTCAATGTCCTGGAGCGATAAGGGGGCGGTATGTTAGCCGAAGGCGCCCCTGCCCGAAAGGCGATCAGTGCCTAATCTAGGGGAATGTTACGTAAAAGAAAGACTTCGTAAGTCACCAGGACGGCGTAACCCACGAGAACTAGGTAAAGGATCGTTCCGACCGTTCTGCCCCAGAATCGAACACGGGCCAGCAAAGTCAGTACCAACACCCCCATGGCGGTGAGGCCGAGCTTCCAGTAGGCGAAGCTGTGACCCGAGCCCCTCACCAGCGGATCCATCAGCGGATTCATCTCGACGGCGCCGAGCGAAATGAGCGTCAGCGTCAGCACCGCGTCCGCGACGCACAGAAGCAGGATGATGATGCCGACGGCGAGCCATTGAGCCTGAAACCAATCGGTGACCACGACATGACGCTCGGTGCTTCGGCGTGGCGCGTGACGCCGTCGGGCGAAGTTGCCATGCCACAGCGCGCGGAGAACGGAACGACGCCGATCCTGGGGAGCGCGTCGTTCATGCATCTGGGCTGACATCTGCCAATCATTCTATGAGCGCGCGACATCGGTACACGCGAATCCGCCTCGATCGCGTGTGAGCCAAGTCCCATTTCCGTCAGTAGTGGTAGCGCAGCTCCGCCATGACGCTGCGGCGGATCGACTGCCCGGTGGTGCTCGGGTACTCGAGGTGTGTTTCGTTAAGTAGATTGAACCCCTTGACAGCCAGCTCGAGACGATCGCTGGCACGCCACCCCACACGAGCGTTCATCTCCGAGTACTCGTCGAGCGCCGGATCCGGTAGTGCGGAAACATTTCGAACCATCAGGTCAACGGTGAACAGCCCCAGGTCCATCGAGGACTTGAGGTAAAAGCGCGAGGACGGATCGTTGCCCGCCTGGCGAACACTCACGAGCTCAGTTGCACCCTCGCTGAACTCCAGGCGCTTGTGCAACGTGCGAACGCCCGGCGAAATGCGCCACCAGGGCGTGAGCTGGATGTCCGCCCACGCCTCGAAACCATAGGCGCTGCCTTCCATGAGATTGGCCCAGCGCAGCGGCAGGAAGACCACGGGCGTTACCTCGATGGTGCGCAGATCGTCGTATTCGTTGTAGAAAACGCTCGCGGACAGCGACAACGTGGCATCCGGATTGCCGCGATATCCCAGCTCGTACGCCGTCACCTTCTCGGACTTGAATTCCGGGTCGCCGACGACGAAGAGCTGACCGCTCACGAATTCCTGCACGTCGGTATCAAACGGCGTGGGTTCACGAATAGCGCGCGAACCGGCGAGCCAGAACAGCGTCTTGTCGTTCGGGGCCCACGACAGGCGCAAATCCGGCAGCGCGCTCCAGTCCGAATAACTGTTGTCTTCGAACTTGATGCCGGCGGTCAGCTTCAGCTCTTCGGTGAGCGTGATGGAATCCTGCAGGAACACATTGGTGAGCTCGAGCGTGCGATGGTCGGGCACGAACGCCAGATTATTGTTCACAGTCTGGTAGTCGTTGGATCTACGACCCAATCCCCAGACCAGGTGGTGACGAGCACCCACGATCGCGCTTTGCTGCAGATCGAAGTCATAGGTGTTGATGTCGAATGCCAGGCCATTCGGCGTTCGTCCGCGATCCACGCGATCGAAGAACACCTGCAGACGCGTGTTCAGGCGATCGCCCACGTGCTCCCACCGGCCCAGCAGGTTGGCGCCGTGGAACGAAACATTGCTGGCTCCCGCAAAGGACTGGTCAGCGGTCTGGTAGTCACCCTGGACGGTAAAGTGGTTCCGGCTGGTACCCGTGTCGAGGCGAAACCCGGCTTGCAGCTTGGTCCAGTCATTCTCGGCGCTGACGCCATTGGCGATCTCACTGACACCGCGATCGAACCACTTCGCATACACGCGAAATGCTCCATCACCGCCAAGATCGCCGCCGTAGCGCAGCGCCGCCGCCTGCTCTTCGGGGCCGCCGTCAAGACGCACCAGCGTGCCGCGGGTGTCGGTCGCCTGGCGCGTGATGATGTTGATGACGCCATTCATCGCGTTGGCGCCCCACAGCGTCGCGCCCGGACCGGAAATGCACTCGATACGATCGATGTCGTCCATGACCACGTCGAGCATGTCGTAGACGACGCCGGAGAACAGCGGTGAATAGACGCTGCGCCCGTCGATGAGAATGAGGATCTTGTTGGAGAAGTTCTGCACGTCGGGAGCGCCGGCGAAACCGCGCGCGCCGTTGGAATATTCGGTCGAGGTGAGCTGCGCGATCTGGAGATTGGGCGCGAGGCGCAGCGCCTCGGGGATGCTGAGCACGCCCGATCGCAGGATCTCTTCGCGCGTGATGACGTAGATGGATGCCGCCGCGCTCGACAGCGCCTGTGCGGACTTCGAGACGGAAGTGACTTCGACATTCGCGAGCTGCTCGAGCGACATGCGGCTGAGCTCCGCAAGCGGATCGCTGTTGTCAGCCATGAGCTGCGCCCCCGCCGTCGACGATCCGCCCACCAGGATCAAAGCCATGTAAATGCGCGGAGGCAAAAACATCACGCTCCTCTCCAGAAATTTGCGCTGGCCATCCTGATCCGGCACAGGCTCGGGCGCTGTCGGTGGGCAAGTCCGTCGACGCAACTCACCGCGCCCTGCGGCCGGCGCTCGATGCGCGCAGCCACGGACAACAAGGCGGAGTTGATGCGCAGCCCACTGCGATCGGCCGCGTTCAATGAAATCTCGAAACGCAGATTGCGGTTTACTTCGATGAAGTTGATGACGGCGCCGCCGTCGAGACCACTGTCGGTCTCGGTCACGATCAAAATAGGCTTTTCGATGGCGCGGGATCGAAGGGCGCGCGTGCGGCTGAAAGCGCTCGCGCCGACAAAGAGAATCTGTACGCCGTCGAGATCCTGCGGACGGGTCACCCGCCGCACGACGGCACGCCGGCCATTGATCGTCATACCGGGCAATAAACGTTCAAGGTGAACCGCAACGCCTTCCGCGCCGCTGACGGCGATGACGAACGGCGCATCGGACTTGGGCGCTGCCGGCCATTCGACGTACTGTGCGAACCGGAACAGATAGGCGGCCTTGACGGCATCGACCGAGAACTGCGCGGCGCGCGCCACCGTGACGCTGGCGGCCGCGAATGCGACCATCAGTACGGCGCGAATGAATAAACCGCGTGTTTGATTCTTGTAGGACAAAACTGATTGCAGTGGAACGTATTTCCTATATGAAGGCAAGATGAGCCTCCAAATGGTCATCGATGGATAGTAAAGTTTTCAAAGACGGTCGCCAGTCATGGCGCTCGGTGCTTTCCATCGGCAACGCGCGGCGAAGTCTCGCCGGCAAACTGATGGTGGTGATGCTGGTCACCACGGCCATTGCTCTTACGTCCGCGGGCGCGGCTCTCTTGTACACCGACTTGCGCGACAACCGCGCCGCCTGGGCCGAAGACCTGCGGACCGAGGCCGCCATTCTCGCGCTCGGCGTAACCCCCGCGCTTTCGTTCAACGACCGCGAGTACGCGCAGCGCAGCCTGGACGCCCTGCAGGCGCGTCAATCCATTGGCGCGGCGGCGCTCTACGAGGCCGACGGCAGCGTGTTCGCGCAATACGTACGCGCCGATCAATCCGATCCTCCGCCCACGTTGCCGCAGCTGCCGGACGCCGGCGGCCTGTACATCGATGGTGAGCGTGTATTGGTCATGAAGCCCGTGGTCCAGGGTGGCGAAGTGCTGGGGACTATCTACCTGCGTGCGGAGTACGATGTAAAGGGTCGCGTGCGCGCCTACCTCAACGTGCTCGGCGCCGTGATGATCATCGGTCTCATCGCCGCCCTCCTCGTGTCGACCTGGCTCCACCAGGTGGTCAGCCGCCCGATGGAATCGATGGCCACGGTGGCACAGGCCATCATCGAGCGGCGCGACTACTCGTTCCGCGCCGAGAAGACCACAGACGACGAGATCGGCGTGGTCATCGACGCATTCAACAAGATGCTCGACGAGGTCCAGTCGCATGCACGTGCCCTCGAGACCAGTGAAAAGCTGTATCGCGCCATCGGCGAGTCCATCAACTATGGCGTGTGGGTCAGCGATGCAGAAGGCCGCAATATTTATACCAGCGATTCACTGTTGCGCCTGATCGGCCAGACGCAGGAGCAGGCGTCGAACTTCGGCTGGGGCGACATCCTGCATCCGGACGACGTGGAAGAAACCATGGCCGCGTGGAAGGAATGCGCACGCAGCGGCAACAACTGGTATCGCGAACACCGCATGCTCGGCATTGACGGCAAGTACCACTCCATTCTTGCGCAGGGTCTGCCCATCCGTGACGCGGCCGGCAAAGTGCAACGCTGGGCCGGCATCAATCTCGACATCAGCCGCCTGAAGAACACCGAGCGGGCGCTGCTCGAGGCCGACCGGCGCAAGGACGAGTTCCTCGCCACGCTGGCGCACGAATTGCGCAACCCGCTCGCGCCCATTCGCAACGCAGTGCGGATTCTCGATTCGGACGCCGCAGACGAACGGCAGCGCAAATGGGGCCGCGAAGTCATTGCGCGCCAGGTGCAGCGCATGTCGCTGCTTCTCGATGACCTGCTCGACGTATCGCGCATCACGCGCGGTCAGCTCGAGCTCAAGAAAGACTATGTCGATCTGAAATCCGTCATTGGCATTGCGGTCGAGACGGCGCGCCCGTTGCTCGATGCCAAGCAACACCAGCTCTCGGTGAGCCTGCCGCCGGAGAACATCAAGCTCGAAGCGGATCCACTGCGCCTGTCGCAGGTCATCGGCAATCTGCTGACCAACGCCGCCAAGTACACCGACCCCGAAGGCAGGATCGCGCTCATCGCGCGCCACGAGAATGCGGAGCTGGTCATCGGCATTCGCGACAACGGCGTCGGCCTCACGCAGGAATCGCTGCCCGGCCTGTTCACCATGTTCTCCCAGGTGAACTCCGCCATCGATCGCGCTGAAGGCGGCCTCGGCATCGGCCTTGCGCTGGTCAAGGGCCTGGTCGGGTTGCACGGCGGACGTGTCGAGGTGCGTAGCGAA
>DASTTJ010000335.1:0-3700 GCA_035760205.1 Steroidobacteraceae bacterium
CCAACGCCTATACCGCCGGGTCTCACATTATTTTCGGGCGCGGGCAATTCGCGCCGCGGTCGCCTTCCGGCCGGCACCTGCTCGCCCACGAGCTGACGCACGTCGTTCAGCAGGCCGGCTCCGGCGTTGCCAGCATTCAGCGCGATGACAAGGACAAGAAAGAAGACGCGAAGACTCCCACGAACCCTTTCAAGACCGGCAAGAAGCAGTGTGGCCGAGCGACCCGGGAGAATATCGACTTTCCGGATACGCGCATCACTGACATCGCTGTCGACCTTGCCAAGCCGCAGTTGACGATCACCTGGTTGAATCCGAAGAGCCTCGCCTTGCCAGCCGGCCCATTCAAGATATCGGCCGGCGCCGGCAAATGCTGCCTGGACTGCAACGATGTGAAAACCAGCAACAAGCCGGGATCACTGTGCACGCCGAAGGGTGGTCCATTCGCGGTGTACAGCAAGGGTTGCGTGTTGAGCGACACAGCATGGGCAAAAAATCCGACCTTCTTCGACGACAGCAGGGACGGGATCGCGATCCACGCCGGGCCGCTGCCCGCATACCACGCATCGCACGGCTGCGTGCGCACCGAGGAGGATGCGTCGGAAATCATTCACGACAACACTGTCTTCGGCAAGGATTTCGCACCTAACAAGGAGAAGGGCAAGTCCGATTCGCGTACCCAGGTCAAGGTGTCAGGCACCTGGAAAGGTGAGATTTGCTACAAGAGCATCAAAGGCAAATCGAAGACCCGCGCTGACGAGTGCAAGCCGGAGGAAAAGTCGAAGCCGAAACAGAAGGCAGCTCCCGCGGACGTGGCAATGGACATGTCGGCGGACGACGCGGGGGCGACAGGCGACGAATTTCTCGCGCAGGACACCCTCATGGATGGTCCGGGACCGGCCTAGCAAACATGGCGCGCGAACTACAGCAACCCGCGGCACAGGCGCCGCAACCTGCCAGTGACGTGCGGGCGCCGTCGCACGAGGAGGCGCTCGAGCGGCAGGCGGACGCCATCGCCAGGAGCCACGCCAATGCTCCGGCGAGCGAACAGGGTGTGCGCGACCGCGTCGGTCGCACACTCGGTGTCGACTTCTCCGGCGTGAAGATTCATCGGGATTCTGCGCGCGCAAGCGGCCTTGGCGCGCACGCCTTCGCCGAGAACGCCGACATTCATCTTGCGCCCGGCCGATTTCGGCCTGATCTGTCGCTGGGACGGGCACTGCTCGCACACGAGTTCACGCATGTTGCTCAACAGCGTGCGGTGCCGCGCTCCGTTCCGAAATCAGGCGCGTTTCGCGACGAGATGCGGTCACGGGGCAGCGCAGAATCCAGCAAGGCTCTTGAGGAAAGCGCCGACACAATTTCAGAGCCCGACAGCGAGCTGGCCGTTGCGCCCAGGGGCATGCAACAAAGATGTATCGCAGGCTGCAAGAGCTGCAGCCACGAGGAAGACGAGGCTGGAACCGCCGAGAACGGCAAAGACTCCGGCACCGGTGATGCAGGCGTGCAAAACGCTGGCGCAACGCCACAGCCCACGCATGCCGTGGGGCCCAGCGCCACGGCGGCGGGAAAGAAAGTCGTACGGCTGGCGTGGACCATCGACGACGGACCAACGCCGCACACCGGTGCGATGGCGTCTGCGATGGCGCCGCGCGCCAGCACCTGGTTCATCATGAACAATCAGCTCGGAAGTGGAAAGACGCGATCCACGGCGCTGACCGATCTCGTAAAGCGACAGTCCACCGGCGACGAGATCGGAATTCACTCCATGCATCCCACCGTGGCGCACTCCGCATGGTTTCCCATCAGCTTGGGTAGCGCCGTCCCCAAGGGATACACGAAAACCAGCGACGCGATGACGGATCTCAAGGCGTTCACGAAGGAACTGCGGGCCGCGGGGCTCGGTGTGCATTTCGCGCGCATGCCGGGCGGAGAATTGTCCGAGGTCAAGAAGTATGTGGAGGACGCTGGCGGAAGCTCGAGCACCAGCGAGGCGACGGCCTCGGCGCTGCTGTCAGGGACTACACCAACGGCTCCCGCGCCAGCCGCGGTAGCAACCGACGTGGCGCTGGTCATGAGCACGATCCGCAGCCTCAACCTGCATCTCTGGAGCGGATCGGCCACTGGTCCCGAGGTGACCCGGAACACCTGGGAAGCGGAATCCTCCGGCGTGACGGCCCGTACGGACGACGTCGTGAAGCGCTTCAAGGGCGTGGTGGACAAACTCGCCTCCGGGAGCCGCAAGACGCCCGGGTCCTTCGTCATCCTGGCGCATGACACGACTGCCGCTGATGTGACGCAGGCCGGCTCAAACATCGCGGCAATGGAAACGTATGCAACCAGCAAGGGAGTTCGCGTCGAGTACTACTCGATGGCGTCGCTCTACACGCTGTTGCGGGGCACGGCTCCATGAACTCGAAGCGAAGCGCACTGCTCGCGCTGCTACCGGCGATACGCATGGAAATCACCCGAATTGCGCGCGCCACCGGCTGGGGCGACTTCGAGCACCAGGTGGAGCGCCACCTCACGCTACCCCGATTGCCGCCTCACGTATTTCTGCCGCTGGCATGCGCACGCGCGACGGGCGGCGATCCGCGGGCGGCGATTCCGGTGGCCGTCGCCTGCGGCTACCTGATGCTGGCCCTTCGCTGGTTCGATGACGCGCAGGACCGTGATCGCCGACAAAGCCTGTGCGGTGAAATCGGGGCGGCACGCGCAACGAACATGGCTGCGGCGGCCTTGACGCTGGCATGGCAAGCGTTGGGCGAGGACCGATCGCAAGTGCCGGCGGTTCGTGAATCATTCGGGCGTCATACGGTGGCACTCGCACGCGGTCAGGACCGCGATCTGATCTCTGGCGTGCCTGACTCGATCGAGGAGTACTGGACGCTCATGCGCGAGAAGACCGGGGCGGCACTCGCGCTCGCATGCGAGATGGGCGCATGGGCTGGAGGCTCGTGCGACGACGCCGGCGCGGCGGCACTGGCGCGCTTTGGCGAGCACGCGGGCGTACTCATACAGATCCTCGACGATCTCGACGGCACATTTCTGCCGGATGGCATGGGCGATCTTCGCGCTGGGAAAGTGACTTTGCCCGTGCTTTATGGCCTTGCGATTGAACACGAGGCACTCGATGAGCTCGCGGACATCGTGTACAGCGGCGGCCTACGCATGAGCGCGGATCGCGTGCGCGAAATCCTGGATTGCTTCGACACGCGCGAGTTTCTCGTCTGGGCCGCGTTCGAGGAGCGCCGGCAAGCGCTTGCATTGGTCACGCCGCCGCAGTCCACGGAATCCGGAATTGACGCGGCACATTGTGGAGAGCTGCGCGCCTATGTCGATGGACTCATGGTCGGGTGGGAAGCGCTGCTGGCGGACGAGAAGCGAAAGCGGTCTGAGGGGCAAGTGGCATGAGCGAACGCTTTAGTCACGACTTTGTCCCGGCACCTGCGTCATTCCGTCACGCAGAGATGAGCGCTGCCGTGTCGGCAGTACTGAAATCGCCAGGCAAACCGCTCGATCAGGCGACGCGCAGCCACATGGAGCCGCGTTTCGGCAGCGACTTCAGCCAGGTGCGCATTCACACTGATGACGCCGCCGCACGTTCGGCGCACGAACTCACCGCCGCCGCCTACACAGTCGGCGCGCACATCGCGTTCGCGCGCGATGCGCACGCGCCGGGAACGGCGGCAGGCGACGAGTT
>DASTTJ010000336.1:0-2848 GCA_035760205.1 Steroidobacteraceae bacterium
GAAAGCCTCCGAACTCAAGCCTGTTCTTTTCGTCGTCACCAGCAACGCGGTGAAGGGGGCCACGGGAATCCCGACTGGCTTCAATCTTTCCGAAGTCACACACCCACTGGAGAAGCTGCAGGCAGCGGGCATTCGCGTGGAGTTCGCGTCCATTCGAGGTGGCGCCGCGCCGCTGGACGGATTGGAAGACATGAAAGACCCGGTCAATGCCCGCTACTGGGCCGATCCCGCATTCCGCCATGGCATCACCCACACGTTGAACCTGGATGCCGTGGAACCCGCGCGCTACTCGGCCATCTTCTTCGCGGGCGGCCACGGCACGATGTGGGATTTCCCCGAGAGCCGCGCGGCGCAGAAGGCCATTCGCGAGATCGATGCGGCGGGCGGGATCGTCTCAGCGGTGTGCCACGGCCCGGCGGCCCTGGTCAATGCGCGTCGAGCCGACGGCAGTCTGCTGGTGGCGGAAAAACGGGTAGCGGCGTTTACCGACGGCGAGGAAGAGGAAGTGCAGGCAACTCACGTAGTGCCCTTTCTCCTGGCATCGACGCTCAACGAGCGCGGCGCATGCCATCAGAATGCCGCGAATTGGGCCAACAATATCGTCATCGATGGCCGACTCATCACCGGTCAGAACCCGCAGTCCGCCGCGACTCTGGGCGAAGCATTGCGCGACGCCCTGCTGGCTTGACCATTCGCGGCCTGGACTACGCGCACCATGAAGCTGATCTGTGTCGAAGAGCATGCGATCGATGCCGCGATCGGCGCGGCCACGCAGAACCAGTTGCGCGAGCAGGCTCCCTATCTACTGGATTGGGGCAGTCGCGTGGTCGACGGCCGACAGGTGGTCGACCCCACGCGACCCCACGTCATCGCTCCCGCCGAATCCGCCCGCAAAGCATTTGACCTGGGCGATGCGCGCCTGGCCGACATGGACGCAGCCGGCATCAGCATGCAGGTTCTTTCCTATGGCGGATCCCCGCAGTGGCTGCCTGCCGCCACGGCGATCGATCTGACCCGCGCTGCCAATGACAGACTGGCCCTCGCGGTACAGGCCAATCCCCAACGCTTCGCGGGGTTTGCCACGCTCCCATGGCAGGCCCCGGCAGCAGCCGCCCGCGAACTCGCGCGGGCGGTGAAAGAGCTGGGTCTCAGAGGCGCGCTCATCAACGGACGTCCCGGTGAGTCCTTTCTCGACGATCCGCGTTACGCTCCGATACTCGCCGCATTCCACGAGCTGAATGTGCCGCTGTACGTCCACCCGGGCCCAATTCTGCCCGCGGTGCAAGCGCCGTATTACAGCGGCTTTGACCGTGAACTCAATGCGCGCCTCGCCATGTTTGCCTGGGGCTGGCACAACGAAGCCGGCATCCAGGTCGTGCGCATGTTGTTGGCGGGAGTGTTCGATCGCTATCCGCGCCTGCAGGTCGTCAGCGGCCACTGGGGCGAGATGGTGCCGTTCTTTCTGCAAAGGCTGGAGGATTCGATTCCGCAGGAAGCCTCGGGTCTCGAACGCCCCATCGTGCAGACCTATCGCGAGCATGTGCACGTGTCGCCGAGCGGCATGCTGACGCTGCCTCACTTCCAGTTCATCCACGCGCTGATGGGGGCGGATCGAATCCTTTACTCCATCGACTATCCCTATCAAAGCCTGGATGGCGTGCGAAGCTTCATCGAGCGCCTTCCGGTCAGCGACGCGGAAAGAATGCGCATCGCCCATGGAAATGCGGAGCGTCTGCTGGGTTTGTGATCTCACACACCTGCGGGCATCTCTGTATATTTTGATGCAGGTGAGCCGGGAGGACGGTCTTGGGATTGATGTCCAGAAGGGCGATGTTGAGCCAAGGGTGTACGGTGGCTTGCGCCTGTGCCGCCACGCCGCTCGCGGCGTTTGCGGAGTCGCGCGATTCTCGCGACGTGCGCGCGCCGCTGGATCAGTTCCCATACAGCGCGGTTAAGCTGCATCCAAGTCGACTGCTCGAGCAATTCGACCAGCAACAGCAGCTGTTCATGCGGCTCGACGAGAGCGCGCTGCTCAAGCCTTTTCGGCAGCGCGCGGGTCAGCCCGCGCCGGGTGCGGACATGGGCGGCTGGTATGACGACTCCCGCGACTTTCACATCGATCCGAAAGACTGGAGCACCGCCAACTGGCACGGCTTCATTCCCGGTCACAGTTTTGGTCAGTATGTTTCCGGTCTGTCGAGAGGGTACGCGAGCTCGCGTGACGAACGCATCCGCCGCAGAGTCGCCGCGCTGATCGAGCAATATGGCGCGACGATTTCGCCGCGATTCTTCGACGGGTATACGTTACCTGCGTACACCTTCGACAAACTCGCAGTGGGCCTGCTCGATGCCTTTCAGTACGCGAACGTCGCCGTTGCTCGAGACCTGCTGGAGCGCGTCGCGGATGCGGCGATTCGCGCGCTGCCCGATCGCGCGTTGACACGAGAGGAGCGGCGGCAACTCCCGCACACCGGCGAAGCGCAGATCTGGGACGAGCCGTACACGCTTCCGGAGAATCTCTTCCTCGCCTCGCAGGCGGGCATGGGCGCGCGCTACCGCTCGATGGCCATGCGCTATCTACAAGATGACGCGCTGTTCAATCCACTCGCCGCGGGCACGAGCCCTCTCAAAGGCAAGCACGCCTATAGCCACGTCAACGCGCTGTGCTCCGCCGTCCAGGCGTACCTGGCATCGGGAGATCGCAAGTACCTCGCGGCGGCTCGCAATGGCTTCGACTTCGTGGATGCGCAGTCATACGCGACTGGTGGTTGGGGACCGAACGAGGAGCTGCTCGCCTCCGACGACTCTCACACGCAGTTCGACATGCTCGAATCGACGCATAGATCGT
>DASTTJ010000337.1:0-7106 GCA_035760205.1 Steroidobacteraceae bacterium
CATGCACGAAAAACCGACTTCATTCGACATCGCGTTCCTCGCGGGGGTCTCTCAGCCCACCGTGTCGCGCGCTTTGCGCGGCAGCCCGGTGGTTAGTCTCGAGACGCGCAAGCGAATCGAGGAGATAGCACGCCAGCTCAACTACCGGGTCGACAAGAACGCCTCGAACCTGCGGTCGCAGCACTCGAACACGCTCGCGTTGCTGCTGTTCGAAGATCCGACGCCCGACGATTCGCAGATCAATCCGTTTTTCCTGTCCATGCTGGGGTCGATCACTCGCGCCTCCGCGCGCCAGGGCTATGACCTGCTGATTTCCTTCCAGCAGCTCTCGGGCGACTTCCGCCATGACTACGAGGACAGCCGCAAGGCCGACGGCATCATCTTGTTAGGCTACGGCGACTACGAGGAGTACCGGCCGCGGCTCGACAAGCTGGTCGAACAGGGCACGCATTTCGTGCGCTGGGGACCCGTGCTCACCAATGAGCCCGGCGTGTCCGTGGGATCGGACAACGCTCAGGGCGGGTTCGACGTTACCCGTCACCTGCTGGCGCAGGGACGCCGCCACATCGCGTTCCTGGGTTCGGCCACCAGTCACTATCCGGAATTCTTCGACCGCTACCGCGGCTACGAACGCGCCATGATGGAATCGCAGATGCCGACGACTTCGGCGCTGCAGGTCGATGCCATCACGACCGAAGAATCCGGCTTCCTGGCCGCGAACGAATTGCGGGCGCGCGGCGTCGAGTTCGATGCGATCGTGGCCGCCAGCGATCTGATTGCCATCGGTGCGCTGCGCGCGCTCCAGGACGCGGGTTGTGACGTGCCGCGCCAGGTGGCGGTCGTGGGCTTCGACGACATCCCGGCGGCGAGTCTCACCAATCCGCCGCTCACCACCGTCGTGCAGGACACGCGCCGCGCCGGCGAACTGCTGGTCGAAACGCTGCTGCGCCAGATCGCAGGCGAAGCCACCAGCAACAGTGTCATCCCTACCCGCCTGGTGGTCCGCAAGTCGGGTTAGATGGGGCCACTAAATGGCGTGAGGCCCCGTTTCACTTCACGCGAAGCGCCAGCACCCCTGCGATCGCGAAGCTGGCACCGCCGGTCAGCAACGCATAAATGGGCTTGCCGCCCATCAATCCATGCAGCACCGCACCCAGCACACTGGCCGCCACCAGCTGGGGAATCACGATGAAGAAATTGAAGATGCCCATGTACACGCCCATCTTGCGCGAGGGCACACTGCCGGCCAGCAACGCATAGGGCAGCGAGAGTATCGACGCCCACGCAAAACCCACGCCGATCATCGACACCAGCAGCCACTGGGGATCACGGATGATCACGAACGAAGCCAGCCCTGCGCCGCCGAGCAGTAGATTGATGAGGTGGCTCACATTGATGCCGAACTTGCGGACCATCACCGGAATGACCACGGCGGCGAGCGCCGCGAAGCCGTTGTAGCCCCCGAACAACACGCCCACCCAGTTCGCGCCTTCGTTGTACGCCGCACTCACGGAATCGGTCGCCCCGAAATGCGTCTGCGTCACCGCCGGGGTGGAGTAGATCCACATGGCAAACAGGGCCAGCCAGGAGAAGAACTGCACGGGCACGAGCTGGCGCATGCGTTGCGGCATGTTGTCGATGTCGCGCATCAGCGTCGCGAACATGCTGCTGCCGCCACTGCCGCCGTTGATCAGCAGCGCCAGGCCCCACACAGCCAGACCACCACACAGTAGATAGAGCTGCTGGTCGAGATCGAAGCGCCAGACCAGATGCGCGCCCAGCACACCCGGCGCGGCCCAGGCGAAGCCGCGCGTGCGCGCCCGCGCAGCGCTCCCCGGGTCCACACCCTCGGAGGCCGGCGTTGCGTCGGCGAAGCCGTGCAACTCGCCAGGCGGATACTCACGGGTCATGAAGATGGTCCACAACATTGCGCCCAACAACACCGCAGCGCCAATATCGAAGGAGTAACGCACGGTATCCGGAATTGCGGCATAACCACTGCCCGTGCCCACGTTGCTGACCCCGGCCTGCGCGAAAATCCACGGCAGCAAACTGGCCACCACCGCACCGATGCCGATGAAGAAGCTCTGCATCGCGTAGCCGGTCGGCCGCTGCTTCTCGGGCAGCTGGTCTCCGACGAAGGCGCGGAATGGCTCCATCGCGATGTTGATGCTGGCGTCGAGAATCCACAGCAGCCCTGCCGCCATCCACAACACCGGCGAACGCGGCATGGCGATGAGCGCCAGCGACGCCAGGATGGCGCCGACGAGAAAGTACGGCCGCCGCCGGCCAAGCCGGTTCCAGGTCCGATCCGAGTAGTAGCCCACGATGGGCTGCACCAGCAAACCGGTCAGCGGCGCCGCGATCCACAGAATCGGGATGTCATCGACCTTCGCGCCCAGCGTCTGGAAAATCCGGCTGACATTCGCGTTCTGCAGCGCGAAGCCGAACTGCAGTCCGAGGAATCCGAAACACATGTTCCAGATTTGCCAGAACGTGACTTGCGGCTTGTATGGCGCCAAGGGTCACTCCACGTCGAATTCGGGTTGCGGCTTACTCGGTACCTTTCTGGGCGGCGGCTTGGGCGATGAACGTGGCGCCCGGCTGCCGAGACTCGTCGAGATGCGAATCGCCTGGCCGCCAGCCCCCGCGAGCTTGAGCTGCAGCCTGTCGTATCGCGAGACCGGCCGCGTCTCGATCTCGACGCCCGAGTCCTTGCCGTCGCGATACACGGTGGCGTAGTACTTCTTTCCCTCATCGAGGAAATCGAGCGACGCCCGCAACACCCTCGGCTCTTCGTCGGTGATGGCCCCGAGATACCAGTCCTCGCTGTTGCGATCCTTGCGCGCGATGGTGGCGAAGTCGCCCACCTCGCCGTTGAGCACGCGCGTGTCGCTCCAGTCTACGGGCACATCCTTGATGAACTGGAACGGCTTGGAATGTTTCGCGTAATTTTCCGGCAGATCCGCTGCCATCTGGATGGGGCTGTAAAGCACCACGTACAACGCGAGCTGCCGTGCGACGGTGGACTGAATCCGCTTGCCGCCGGCCCCGGTGAGACTCAGCACTCCCGGCGTGTAGTCCATCGGGCCGCTCAGCATGCGCGTGAACACCAGGTTCACCTCGTGTTCCGGTGGATTCGGCGGGTCGCCCCAGGCGTTGTATTCCATGCCACGCGCACCTTCGCGTGAAACCCAGTTGGGATAGGTGCGCCGCAGCCCCGTATCCTTGATGGGTTCATGCGGGTTCACCGAGATCCGCCGTTTGGCAGCTTCTTGCACCACTCGCAGGTGGTGTCGAGCTTGAACCTGGCCGTCGTGCCACTCGAAGTGAATCTTCCCGTCATCGCCCAGCGCCTGCACGCCACCGGCATCTGCCACGTAGCCGGTCTTGACCGCATCGATCCCGAGCTTCGCGTACAGATCGAGCGCGGCGCCTAACTGCTTCTCGTACACCGCGATGTTGCCCGCGGTTTCGTGGTGGCCCACGAGACGAACTCCCTTCTGCTTCGCATAGGCCGCCAGCGCCACGATGTCGAAGTCCGGATAGGCCTCAGTGAAACTGAAGTCGTGGCCGGTCGCAAACCAGTCGCCATCCCAACCCTTGTTCCAGCCTTCGACCAGCACGCCGCGAAAACCGTGTTTCGCCGCGAAGTCGATGTAGCGCCGCGTCTCCGCCGTCGTTGCGCCGTGTTTTGGCCCGGACGCCCAGGTGTGCGTGCCCAGGTGCATGCCCCACCAGATGCCCACGTACTTGAAAGGCTTGACCCAGGACACATCCCCAAGCTTGTTAGGCTCGTTGAGGTTCAGGATAAGGTCCGACATGTAGAGGCCCGGCGCCGAGTCGGCCATCTGCAGCGTGCGCCAGGGTGTTGTGAACGGCGCCTTGCGACTGACCTTGGGGCCTCTCGACGACGGCGACAGCATCGCCTTCAATCGCTGGCCCGTCACGCGTCGCAGCCACATGCCCGCATAGTCGACGAGCGCGGCCTCATGGATCGCGATATGCAGACCGCTTGCCGTCTTGATTGTCATCGGCGTATGCGCCTGGCCCAGCTCCGAAAGCGGCGTCTTGTTGTAGAGATACTCGTAGCGGTTCCATTCGCCGCCGGGAATCCACCACGCCGTGGCAGGTTCCGCCACTGCGAACTCGGTGAGTTCCTCGACGATGTTCACTGTCGCGAGCGTCGCCTGCTCGGGAAACTCATATCGAAAGCCAACGCCGTCATCGAACACGCGGAACACCACGGTGAGGGAGCGGCGTTCGCCGGTCTTCTCGCGAATCGTCACCCGCTGTTCGGTGCAACGATTGCGAACGTAGCGACGCTCGCCCCAGGGCTGTTCCCAGGTTTCGTCGATGGACCGCTCCTCGACACGTGCGAGTTCGAAGTTGCGCTCGAGCTTGGGCGCATCCGCCAGGATGAAACCCAAGCGAGACCAGTCGATGACGGTGCGCCCGCTGCGCAGAATGGAATATTCGGGCCGGCCCTCGCCGCTCATGCGCAGCGAGGCGATCACCTTGCCGTCGGGCGAGCGGGCCGTCGAGCCGGAAGCCGCGCTGTACACCACCTGGGCGCTGGCTGTGCGCCCCATGAATAAGAGCAACGCCGCGATCACTATCCGAACACTCATTTCGCGGCTCCTTCACACACCACGTAGCCGAGTGGAGGAATCTCGACGCGGTAGCTGCCGGGCGCGCTTGCCTTGTCGGCGCAATTGCCTGACAACGTCCGGAAAACCTTCGAGCCCGGCTCGACCTCGACCTGTCCCGTGACGGGCTCGGTCGATGTATTGAACGCCACCACGATTTCCCGGCCATCGCGGCCAAGCCGCGAGGCTGCGAACAGCCCCGGCGTCTTGCCGAAAGCACGCACCACCTGCCGGCCACGCCGCAAGGTCTCATGCGCCTGCCGTAATTTCGCGAGCCCCGCGATCTGCATGTACAGCGGATGCTGCGGATTGAAGTTCGCAACAGCCGTCGTGCTGCTCGTACCCAGCAATCCTTGATCGTTGTAGCTGGCAACGCGACTCGCAAACATGTCCTGGCGCGAATCCTGGTCGATACCGTGACCGACGAAACCCTGCTCGTCGCCGTAATAGACCACCGGGATACCGCGCAGCAGGAACATCATTGCGTTCGACAGCATCACGCGGTTCAACACTTCTTCATCGCTCGCGCCGGGTCGAGCATTGCGGATGATCCAGGCCAGTCGACCAAAATCGTGGTTGCCCGTGAAGGTGGGCAACCGATGCGCGGCCCGCGCACCGCCTTCGTACAGGCCATCGTCCTGGTAAAGCCGTGCCAGCACCTCGGTGCCGTCTTTCCCCGCCAACACCTTGTTGACCGCACCCGCGAATCCGAAGTCCAGCACCGACGGTAGTTTGTCGATACGCGTGTAGCGCGCGAGCTGCGCCACGTCAACGCCCTCCGCGGCCACTTCCCCGAAGATGTGGAAATTTTGAATTCCGCGGGCACGGGCCCGGTTCAGCATGGCCGGTGCGAAGGATTGCCAGAATTCCGGGTTCACATGGCGCGCCGTGTCGACGCGAAAGCCGTCGATGCCATAACGGTCGATCCACTCTCCGAAGATGTCGATGAACCCCTGCACCACGCGCGGATTTTCGGTCATGAGATCGTCGAGGCCGACGAAGTCGCCGAACAACGAGCTCTCGCCCCAGAAATCCGAATTGCCGCGGTTGTGGTAGTAGTTAGGTGAGTTCAACCAAGCGGGCACTTTCACATTGGCTTCGGCCGATGGCACGAAAGGCGTATAGGCAAAATCATCGCGCGTGAGCAAAGCAAAATTGCTGGCGGTACCCACGCTGTCGCCGGCGAATCCGGTGTTGATGGCTGGTCCTTGCGGTCCGCCCTTGCGCGAATACGGATACTCGCCTTTCGGGCGATACGGACATGCAACAGCTTGGCACTCGCGATACTGGATCACGTCCGCGGTGTGATTGGTGATGATGTCGAGATACACCTTCATGCCGCGCGCGTGCACGGCGGCAACGAAGGCGCGCATGTCCGCGTCGTTGCCGAAATGCGGATCCACACTGAGAAAGTCCGTGATCCAGTAGCCGTGATAGCCGGCGGTTTCCTGCCCGGGTCCGCCCTGCACGGGCTTATTCTTATATATAGGCCCGAGCCAGATGGCCGTGGCGCCCAGGCCCTGGATGTAGTCGAGACGCGCGATCAGGCCCTTTAGATCCCCACCGTGGTAGAAGCCCTTGTGCGTGGGATCGAACCCGGTGGTTAGCCGTCCACCTTCGAGTCCGCCGTTGTCATTGGTGGTATCGCCGTTCTCGAATCGATCGGGCAGAACGAAGTAGACGATTTCGTCTTCGGGAGGGCGTGCGCGGAAGTCCGGCGCGGCCCACGAAATGGAGGTGAAAAGTCCCAGCGCCAGCCACGCGTGAATTCGTCGCATCGTTCCCCCACCCGTTCGAGTTGGCGAACTCTACTGCAGAGCGGCACGCCTCCGCGCGATGCATACGTATGCGACTCAAGAAAAAGCCCGCCGATACAGAGCATCGGCGGGCCTGGACTTGCATTGCGAATCAGACGAAGCGGTTCACCAGATTCTCGAGATATTCCTGGCGACCCGACTGCGGTTTCGGATTGATGTTAGCCGCCACCGCTGCATCGGAGATGGACTCGAGCGAAGCACCCTTGGCGTGAATCTTCTGTCCTGCCTCACCCGCCCACTTGGCGTAACGCTGATCGACGAACTTCTCGATGCCGCCATTCTCGATGAGCGCCGCGGCCGACAGCAGTGTGCGCGCCAGGAGATCGAGACCGCCCACGTGTCCGTAGAACATGTCGGCCGGGTCGATACTCTGACGGCGAACCTTCGCGTCGAAGTTGAAGCCGCCGGTGGTGAATCCGCCGGCCTTGAGGATGCGATACATCGCCAGAGTCATGTCGAGCGGATCGTTGTGGAACTGGTCGGTATCCCAGCCGTTCTGCGGATCGCCGCGGTTGATGTCGATCGAGCCGAAGATGCCGAGCGCCGTCGCCAGCGCCAGCTCGTGCTCGAACGTATGCCCGGCGAGGATGGCGTGGTTCTGCTCGATGTTGATCTTTACCTCGTTCTCGAGGCCGAACTG
>DASTTJ010000338.1:0-20679 GCA_035760205.1 Steroidobacteraceae bacterium
GACATCCAGTTCCTGCTGATCGGCCCCCTGTGGCTGCTCGGCCACCTTTACCGGCGGCTGGGCATTTCCTACTGACGTATCATCGTGCGATGTTGAATCCCCTCGATCTCTACGACGTCCGCGGCCTGCTGACCGAAGACGAACGCATGGTGCAGGATTCGGTCGGCCGGTTCGTCGACGAGAAAGTACTGCCCGTCATCCAGGACTGCTTCGAAACCCACACTTTCCCGAAAGAACTGGTTCCGGAACTCGCCGAACTCGGGTTGTTAGGCTCATCCATCCAGGGTTACGACTGCGCGGGGCTGAACGCCGTCAGTTACGGCCTCATCTGCCAGGAGCTCGAACGCGGCGATTCAGGCATCCGCAGTTTCGTGTCGGTGCAGAGCTCGCTGTGCATGTATCCCATCTACGCGTTCGGCAGCGAGGAACAGAAGCAGAAATGGCTGCCCGAGATGGCCAAGGGCCGGAAGATCGGCTGTTTCGGCCTTACCGAACCGCACGGCGGCTCGGACCCGTCGAACATGAAGACTCACGCCAGAAAGAAAGGCGGTGACTGGGTCATCAACGGCTCGAAGATGTGGATCACGAACGGCGCCATTGCCGATCTGTGCATCTGCTGGGCGATGACGGATGACGGCATCCGGGGCTTCATCGTCGAAAAAGGCATGAAGGGTTTCGCGGCGCCGGAGATCGAACGCAAGTTTTCCCTGCGCGCTTCGGTGACGTCGGCGCTGTTTTTCGACAACGTGGTGGTTCCCGAAGCCAACTTGCTGCCGGGCGTGAAGGGCCTCAAAGGGCCGCTGTCATGCCTCACGCAGGCGCGGTACGGCATCACGTGGGGGGTCATCGGCGCCGCGCAAGCCTGCCTCGCGCAACTCCTCGATTACACCAAGAGCCGCGTGATGTTCGGCAAGCCGCTGGCGGCCACACAGGCCATTCAGCTGCGGCTAGCCGAAATGGCGCGAAAGATCACGACCGCCCAATTGTTGAGCTACCAGCTCGGCAGGCTCAAGGACCAGGGCACGATGCAGCCGGCGCAGGTGTCGCTGGCCAAATGGAACAACTGCCGCATCGCCCTCGACATCGCGCGCGACTGCCGCGACATGCTGGGCGGCTCAGGCATCAGTGCCGAATACGTGCCCATTCGCCACGCGCTCAATCTCGAGAGCGTCATCACCTACGAAGGCACCGAGACCATCCACCAGCTCACCATCGGGCGCGAGCTGACGGGGATCAACGCGTTCTAACTGGGCACGAAGAACGGCGTGCGGGTTTCCTGGAACGCCGGCATGGCCTCGCAGCGCGAGGCCAGCGTTGCCAGCGACTGGAACATGACTGCGTCCTGCGCCACTTTGAGCGTGTCGTTCAGGAAAGTGAACGCGCACACCGCCGTGATGTCGGCCTGCGTCATGCGCTTGCCGACCAGCCACTGCGCCACACCGCGTTCGCCCAGGTAGCGGTCGATGGCGGCGAGTGATGAGCTCATCTGCAGGCGGCAGCGATCGGCCCAGGGCTGATGGCGCTTGTCTTCCGGGCGAAATACCCGTTCGTAGACCTGCAGCACGCCCTTCTCCGCCGCGCCCGTGGCCATGGCCATGAGATTCAGCGCCCGCCGGCGTTCGGCGCCGGCGCTTGGCAACAAAGCGCGCTCGGGACCTGCAATCTCGTCGAGATAGTCGAGGATGGCGCTCGATTCCATCAAGGCCTCGCCCGTGCCGGTGACCAGTGTCGGCACCCGCCCGAGGGGGTTGTAATTGCGGATACGGTCGAAGTCCTTGCCCACCGACCAGTTGCCGTGCTCGAACGGCACACCTAACAACTTCATGGAGATGGCTACGCGTCGAACGAAGGGTGAATCGAACATTCCAATCAGGAGCATCAGGCGGGACCTTTGCAACCCCGGCGAACGCCGCCGTGCGTTGGTGGATTAAGGAGGTGGAACATGTCAGGTCAATCCTTCGCTGCAGAACCGCAACTCAACGCCACGCCGCTGATCGACGTGATGCTCGTTCTGCTGGTGATATTGATCATTACCCTGCCGCTGGGGACTCATGCTGTCAAACTCGACCTGCCGCGCGGGGTCTTGGGCCCACCAGTCAAAAAAGTGCACCTCGATATCGCGTATGGCGGGGACATCTACTTGAACGGCGAACACATCAAATCGCTGGAACAGCTCGCGCCTCGCCTGGCGCTACTCGCAGCGAGAGCCGATCCGCCGCCGGTCGAAGTGGTGCCGGACAAACTCGCGCCCTATGAACGCGTCGCGCAGGTGCTGGCGGCCGCGCAGCGGGCGCACATTCGCCGTTTGAGCATCCGCAGCGTGCCGGACCGCTGACGTTCACTGCGGACGAGTCAAACCAGAACGGCTTCGGTGAGCCAGCACAGGAACAACACAGCGATCGCCCCCCACTGAATCCACGAGCCTCCGCCTTCGTCGTGCGTGGGCGCATCGGCTGGCCTTGCCGGTGTCTCGGCGGCGTTCACAGCGGCAGCCAATGCGTTGCCGTGTCCCGCCGGTGCAGGTACACGAAGCGCGCGCGCGCCAGCCTCGCGGCGAAGTCGTTGCTTCGAGTTCCGATTCGTTCGAGAAAACGCCGCCAGCGTTCACCCTGCTGTACGCCAAACTGTTCGGCAGCATATGTCCGGTCGCGTGAATGGTTCTGGTCGGTCATGCGGGCGTCCTGTGTTTTCAACCTGAGGAGCATTTCGCACCCGCCCTTCGCCCATCCCGTGGCGGCTTGATGGCGCTGCGGCGACCGAAAGTGACCAAATGTGGCCGCACCACCGTCTCTCCGTTCCGGTCGCTTACACTGCGGGCTCAATGAAGAAAACCATCGCCATCGTCGAAGACGAACGTGCCATCCGCGACAACTACGCCGCGGCTTTCTCGCGTGAGGGATATGCGGTGCGGGGTTATCCGAACCGCCGCGAAGCCATGGCGGCCTTCGCCGCACGGCTGCCGGATCTCGCCGTCATCGACATCTCGCTCGAAGACGAACCGGAAGGCGGATTCGAGTTGTGCCGCGAGTTGCGCAGCCTTTCCCCCGAGTTGCCGATCATTTTCCTGACCGCACGCGACAGCGAGCTCGACGCGGTGTCGGGCCTTCGCCTCGGCGCCGACGACTTCCTGACCAAGGATTTGTCACTCGCGCATCTCATCGCACGCGTGAACGCGCTGTTCCGCCGGGTGGACGCGCTGCGCCGTCCCGCCGAGGAAAAGCAGGTTATCCGTCGCGGCGCGCTCACGCTCGACAGCGAACGGATGTCGGTGGAGTGGAACGGCCAGGTGGTGCTGCTCTCGCTCACGGAGTTCTGGATCGTCTACGCGCTGACCAAAAATCCGGGGCACGTGAAGAACCGCCAGCAGCTCATGGACGCCGCCAACGTGGTGCTCGACGACAACACCATCACCTCGCACATCAAGCGCATCCGCCGAAAATTCCAGGTGGTCGACGAGAAGTTCGATGCCGTGCACACCGTGTACGGCATGGGCTACCGCTGGGTGGAGTAGTCAACCGCCGTGAGCCGCATCTCCGAGCTCATCAGGATCGGCCCCATCTCGGGATTCCGGCTGCGGACCAAACTACTGCTGCTGGCGCTCACCACGCTCGCGCTGCCATGGGCCGGATGCCAGTACGCGCGCGAAATGGAAACCGTGCTGCGCGAGAGCGAGCAGCAATCGCTGTTGGCCGTGACCACCACGATCGCCGGTTCGCTCAAGGGGCGGCAGCAGCTGCTGTTCCGCACCGACCCGCTGCTGGCCATGAACAACGACAATGCGCGCGACATCACGCCCGTGGTGCTCTCGGGCGCGCCGCTCGTCGATGGGCGCGCGGATGAATGGGACACCGATTCGCGCAACCTGATTCGCATTGCGGGGCCAGGCGGCGACTCACTGCAACTGCTGGCAGCCACACATGAGCGCTGGCTGTATCTGGCGCTGCTGGTGCGCGACGGCAAGGTGATTTACGACGCGTCGGCATTGTCGGCGCTCGACTCCGCGAGCATCGGCGACCGTATCTGGCTGGCATTCGACGACAAGCGTGGCGATCAGCAACAGCTCTTCTTCGGCGGTACGGGCAGCGGAAAGCTGCTGGGCCGGCGTATCGAAACCCGCGAATACGGCCGCGAGGAAGCGGTGGCGGAACCGCGCATCGACGCGGTCTGGCAACGTTCGAGCGACGGCTACGTACTCGAGATCGGAATTCCGTTGTCGCTGCTCGGACAACACATTGGCGTCCTCATCGACGACCGCGACCGGCGCGGCGCCACGCGCTCGAGTTATGGCACGCTCGAAGTCTCAGACCTGCGCGCCACCGGCCGGCTGATCGCCGCGTCCCCGGATCTCAACGACCACCTGCGGCAATTCGCCCAGCCTGGCGTCGAACTCACCGTGGCATCGTCCACGGGCGCGATCCTCACGCGCATCGACGCGCCCGCGCTGCCCGCCGACTACACGCGCATGCGGGGATTCCTGCCGCGGATGTACCGACTGTTCCTTGACGGCGATGTGATTCCGCGTGGCGTCTCGCAGGCGGAACGTCAGCGCGCCGCGGCAGGCCTCACTGCGCGCGTGGCGCGTGGCAAGCCTGAAACCGCGCTCTTCGCCGGCCGTTATGAGAACAGCGTCATCGTCGCTGCGGCGGCGCCCATCTACTCGGCCGACGGCAAACACATCTTCGGCGTCATACAGCTGGCGCAGACCGCGGATCGCTGGCTGACACTGCGCGACCGCGCGCTCACGCGCCTGTTGAACCTCACGGTATTCGTCACGCTGTTCGCGGTGGCGGCGGCCTTCTGGTTCGCCGGCCGCATGACCTTGCGCATCTCGCGGCTGGGCGCGGCGAGCGAAACGGCACTGGGGCGCGAAGGCAACCTGTCACGCGTGCTGCCCGAGGCTGACGCCCGCGACGAGCTCGGCGATCTGTCCCGCAGCTTCTCCTCGCTGCTGGGGCGGCTCGATGAGTACACCGGCTACCTCCGGACGCTGGCAGGAAAGCTCGCCCACGAGATCCGCACCCCGCTCACCATCATTCGCTCCTCGCTCGAGAACCTCGAGTCGGAAGGTAATTCGGAGAATGCGAAGGTGTACATCGCGCGCGCCCGGGAGGGCAGCGAGCGGCTCGGCGCCATCCTGACGGCCATGGGCGCTGCCACGCGGGTTGAAGAGGCCATTGCCCACAGCGACCGCCAACGGTTCGATCTGGCGGCGCTGGTGCGGGCGGCGGCCGGTGCCTATGGCAGCGCATTCCCGGCCAGGCACTTCTCGGCCCAAGTACCCGACGAAGCCGTTGAGATGACGGGAGCCCCCGATCTCATCGTGCAATTGCTCGACAAGCTTGTCGACAATGCGGTCGATTTCAGCGCCGATGGCGCCACGATCTCAATTGTTCTTAGCGCAGAGCCGGCCCACGCGGAGCTTTCAGTGGCCAATCCAGGACCGCCACTGCCGCCGGAAACCGCCAACAGGCTGTTCGAGTCTTTGTGGCAGTCGCGCGCCGATGGCGATAAACGCCCCCACTTCGGGCTGGGGCTGTACATCGTGCGGCTCATTGCGGAATTCCATGGCGGATCCGCCCGGGCTGAGAACCAGCCTGGCAACACCGGGGCGGTCTTTACGGCGCGCCTGACCCGCTGAACGAATTCGCGCAATCAGTCACATCCAGCCGGCGTCAATACTGTCGATACAGTTCACAAGACGGCCCGATGTCGTGTGTTTGAGACATTGTGGCCAGAGGGATTCGGCGTATGATCCCGGCTCGCGTAGTCTGCAATTTAGCTCTAAGTACCTGAATACAAGGTTCTTAAGCCGGTTGGAAAAGCTACGAAGATTGCGACGTTCTGCACTGCACCACTTATTGATGCGCGGAGAACACAACGGTTTAGTGATAGAAAAAACTCAGGATTTGCTCACGGGCACGGGTTCAGTCGGTAGTTAAGTTTTGGCTACTGGCGAGGACGATAAAAGCGTGGATTGACACGCGGGCTTAAGTGTTTAGCCGGAGGCCGCAAGGCCGCCAACGTCCCAGCCGATATATAGCAGTCCGTGTAGTCGACTTGTTCGGCTGACAGCGATTACCTAAGTCGACGACGACCTACTAACAAGCCCCGCTCTGCGGGGCTTTTTTTTGGCAATGGGAATGGGAAATGGGGACATTCCTCATTTTCTTGTAACAACCGTGCGGCCGCGGACCGTGTTGAATAACGTAGCAATTGTTACAGGAAAATGAGGAATGTCCCCATTTCCCATTTCCACGCGCAACACCTTGCTACTCGCAACCTTGTTAGCCCTATGTGTTCCGCTCACCGCGTGCAAGCGCAGCCTGGACGAAGCCGAAGTTCTCGCGTTCATCGACAAGGCCGACGCGGCCGCGCGCAAGCGCTACGCGCTGGAGATCTGCGAACTTCGCGGCGAAACTTTTTCGCTGCAACTGACTTTCCAGGCGGATGAAACCAATCGCGGCCCGTCCGATCTCACCATGGATCGCAAACTGTTCTGCAAGGAAGCGGGAAAGTTTTCGCGGCTCCAGTATCAACTGGAGCGCAAATCCCTCGACATCGAGGTCGCCAGTGATCGCAAGACTGCCCGCGTAAACAAACACTACGTCGAGACCATGCCGTACTACGATCTCGACATCATGCCGGCGACCCCCGACGACTTCCGCAAGTTTCAGATCGTCGAGTCGTACGAAGAAGCCAGGGTTGGCATCGAAGGGGGCGAACTGGTTTTCCTGAGCAGCGATACCGACTCGACTCAGACGCTGGTCGACAAGTACTCGCTCTCGATTCCTTATAACTGATGCGTCCACTCGCCGGTCCCGCGATGATGCTGGTGCTGGTCGGGGGCTACCTGATCTTCCGCCTCACCTCCGATGAAGACGCGCCGTCGCGCGATTTCACGGCGCTGGAATTCGCGGGCGCGGATGCCGATCACACCGGCTCGTGTTATTCGCTGGACACCGTGTTGATCGCGAATCGCATCGGCAGCACCGCAGTGCGCACCTGGACCTCAACACATGAAGATGCCTGGACCTTGCTGGTCGACGACATCATCCAGGGAACTGGCGGACCCGTGCGCGACTTCCAGAAGTTCACGTTCGAAAAGCACAGTGTGCAGATACGGCTCACCTCGGTGGACGCCTCGAAGGGCCATCCCACCGATGTCGGGAAGAACATCGACTGGCTCATAGATGGCCCGCGGGCAAGGAGCTCGACACCGATCGATCGATGCCTCGAACCCGGCGCTGCCGGCTATCGCTTCACGCCAAGACGCTGACGCGAAAGTTGTGGCATGGTTCACGCATGCCAATACAACACCGCACGTTTCTCGTCGCCTGTTTGCTCGCCCTGAGCGCCTCGGCGCAGGCGCAGCAGCCCGCTCCTCCGCCTGTCGTCTATCTATGGGCCAATGGCGCGCCTGGATTCGAAGCCCGCCGCGCCGAGCCAGAGCAGCACAAGGACTGGTGGTACAAGAACATCCACAACCCGTCGCTCACGGTGTTCCGGCCGCCCGCCGGCAAAGCCAATGGCACAGCGGTGATCGTCGCTGCCGGTGGCGGACATCGCGAACTCGTGTTTGATCCAGAAGGTGTCGAGCCCGCGCAATATCTCGCGAGCCTCGGCGTGACAGCGTTCGCGCTCAAATACCGGCTTTTTCGCGAACCCGGGTCGAAGTACAGCATCGACAACACCGCCGAGGACATCCGGCGAGCGATGCGCACCGTGCGAGCGCGTGCCGCGGAATGGAATATCGATCCGAGCCGCATCGGTGTCATGGGCTGGTCAGCTGGCGGTGAAGTTGCCGCGCTCGTCGCCTATCCACCCGTGGAGGGCAACCCGCAGGCGAAGGATCCCGTCGAGCGTGCCAGCGCGCGTCCCGATTTCCAGATTCTCATTTATCCTGGCCCACTAGGTATTCCCGCCAAAGTGCCTGCCAACGCACCGCCGCTGTTCCTGCTGGGCGCCGCCGACGATGAATACGTCGCCGGCGTTTTGTTCGACCTGACACGCAAGTATCACGACGCCGGTGCATCCATCGAGTCGCACATCTATGCGCAAGGCAAACATGCCTTCAACATGGGGCAGCGCTCTCAGTACGTGAGTATTCGCCAATGGCCGCAGCGTCTGGCGGAATGGCTGCAGGACCGCGGTCTCTTGAAGGCGCGGTGATACCATGAACTTCGACAACGCACCCGGTTCTGTATTGATCCTCGGTGCCATCCTGGTGATGAGCGGCCTTGCCCTGTGGGTAGCGCCCGCGATCCTCGAGCGCAATCTGTTACGACCGTACTGGCTGCTCCGACGGCGCCAGTACGACACCGTCATCACCAGCGGCTTCATTCACGGTGATGTTGGCCACCTGCTGTTCAATTCGTTGACCTTTTTCTTCTTCGCGCCTGCGCTCGAAAATCGCATCGGCACCGCGCGCTTCGTCGCGCTGTATTTCGTTGGCCTGGTGCTGAGCAGCCTTGGCACGGTCTACAAGCAACGCGACAATCCGGACTACGCGGCGCTCGGCGCATCAGGCGCCATTCTCGCGGTGCTGTTCGCGTACATCGTCTATTACCCGACGCAGATGCTGTACCTGTACTTCGCGATCCCGATCCCGGCAGTGGTCTTCGCCTTCGGCTACCTCGCGTACAGCTGGTGGGCCTCGCAGCACAAGCGCGACAACATCAACCACGATGCGCATCTCGATGGCGCGCTCACGGGTCTGATCTTCGTGGGACTCACCGACTTCCCCGCCTGGCGACAGGCGCTCCACCAGGTATTCGGCTGAGTAGACAGGCGGTGCCGGGCACCAAAAGTCGTAGTTCGGTACGGCGCTCACAAGAGCGCGTCATTCGCCACCGAACTACGACTTTTGGTGCCCGGCACCGCCTAAAACCACGAGTAGTTGAATGAGATGGAGATGCGCTCTGCTTCGCTTGGATTCGGCGCCACTTCGTGCCTCAGCCAGCTCTCGAACAGCACCAGGTTTCCCTGCTCGGCGGGCACCGTGACCCACACCTGGTTGTCGCGCCGGGCGCGCGCCTTGCGCGGCGGCGACGCCATGAAGCGATCGAGACGCGGGTCTTCGAACTTGAGGCCCGAGCAGCCGCGCGGCGTGCGCACGTAGTAAGTACCGCTCAGGCTGGCGAGCGGATGCAGATGCAAGCCGTGCGCCACCTGCCGGGTCATCACGTTTACCCAGCAATCCGTCATTGCGAGCTTGCGGCCAACGAGATCGAAATCGAGAGTACGCGCGAAAGCGCGCACATGCGCGTCGATGCGCTTCTCCAGCGCCGCGAATGTCGGCGACATGCGGTGCATTCGCGCCAGGGAGTTGTACGAGGTATAACCGCCTGGATAGTTAGCCGACGACCAGCGGATGCCGGCGGCATCTTCGATGCTCAACTGGCGGCACTCGCGCAGCAGCCGCGCGTTGAGCGGATCCGACGCGCCGCGCTTTAGACTTTTGGTGTAGACACGGGTGGCAAACAAGGTGCTCACGGGCATGCAGTGAGCATAACGCGCAACTATACTTTGCGCCCCTTCCCTCCAGGACGTGCCCTCATGAAAAAGACACTTGCGCTGATGGTCGCGATGGGCCTCGCAGCCACCACCCAGGCCCAGGCCGAAACCAAGGCTCACAAACTCACGAAGCTCTGGGAATCCGAAGCCACGCTCAAGGTGCCCGAGGGCGTCCGCTTCGACGCGAAGCGAAAGGTGCTGTACGTCTCGAACATCGATGGCCAGCCGTGGGAAGTCGATGGCAAAGGCTCCATCGCCAAGGTCGGCCTCGATGGCAAAGTCATTGCCGCCGAATGGATCACGGGGCTCGACTGCCCGAAAGGCCTGGTGCTCTCGGCCGACGGCAAGTGGCTGTATGCCGCTGACGCCGGCGGCATCGTGGTCATCGACATCGAAGCCGGCAAGATCCGGAACAAGATCGCAATTCCCGAAGGTATTCAGCTCAATGACCTCGCCTCGGACGGCAAGGACACGCTGTACGTCTCCGACTCCAAAGGCAAGAAGGTATACGTCGTCAAGGACGGCAAGGCGTCTGTCTACCTCGACGAGACGGTGCTCAAAGGCCCAAACGGGCTGTTAGTGCATGACGGCTCGTTATACGTGCTCGACAACAGCAGCCTCAATCGCGTCGAGGCCGGCAAGACCCTCAAGGTTCTCGCCGATGGCATGCCCGGCGGCGTCGACGGCCTCGAGAATGTGCGGGGCAACGAGTTTCTCGTTTCCGTATGGGGCGGTGCCCTGTGGTACGTGAACGCCGACGGATCCAAGGAACTGCTATTCGATGGCAAGGCCGTGCAGACCAGCACCGCCGACATCGGTTGGGACCCGAACACCCGGACGGTCTACGTCCCTACGTTCTTCAAGAACTCGATCATCGCTTTCAAAGTCGAATGACCATTTCCCGGCCGGCAGTGTGATCGATTGCACACTCCGGCCGGGTAAGCCTGATCCCCCTGACCGCCGGACCTCAGTAATCTGGCGCACTGCCGAAAAGGTTTTCAGGAGTGGAGCGTCCGAGGTTGCGCCTTGCGCGCGTGTATCAGGTGAACCCCGATTTCAAGAAACAGCTGGCGCAGGTCTTCGGGTTGAGGCAGGAAGCCGAACTCGAAGCCCTGATCGCGAAGTTGCGCGCCGGCGAAGCCGTGGACGCGGATCTCCTGCGCAAGGGTTGCCTCGCGTTCGTCGACAGTGCGCGCGAAACACCGGCTGCGCACGTTGATGCCCGACTCAAGGTTGCGCTCCGGGCATCGAACCTGGGACTTTGGGAATGGGACCTCACTACCGGGAACATATTCGTCGATCGCACCTATTTCGGGTTTCTGGGACTTGATCGCGACGATCAGGTCATGCCCATCACGGACCTCGTGGGACTGGTATCGCCGGAAGACCTGCAGGTGTTCCGCGAAGCCATCGCCGACGCGGTACGCGGCAAGTTGCCGCTGTTCCAGGTTCAGCATCGCATGCTGCATGCCGACGGACGCTGGGTCTGGTTAGAGACTTCCGGCAGCGTCAGCAGCCGCGATGCCAACGGCCGCGCAACCCGAATGACGGGCACGAACTCCAACGTCACCGAGCGCAAACAGCTCGAGCGCGCGCTGTCGAATACGTTGCGGGTTTTACGCGCGTTGCTCGAAACCTTGCCGTTGCCGGTGATCTTGCGGGACGCAGAACGCCGCGTCACGCTCGTCAATGATGCGTTCGAGAAGATGACGGGCATTCCACGCCAGGAAATCATCGGCAAGCCGCTCGATGACTATTCCGGGCGCATCCCTGTTCCGAATCACCGCGAAACCGATGACGAGTTGATCGCGGAACGCAAATCGTTGCGCTACGAAACGTCGCTGATGGCCGCCGATGGAACCATCTTCGACGTCATCGTCGCCAAGACACCGCTATTGGCCGAGGACGGCACTATCACGGGTATCGCCTCGGTGCTCACCGATATCTCGGACCAGAAGCGCACCGCCGAATTTCTCGAGAAGGCGCGAGTCGCGGCAGAAGCGGCCGTGCAGGCGAAATCTCGCTTTCTCGCCAACATGAGTCACGAGCTGCGTACGCCGCTCAACGGCGTCGTCGGCATGGCGTCGCTGCTCGAGAACACCGCGCTCGACGCCAAACAGCGTCGCTTCGTGCGCACGCTGAAATCCTCGGCCGAAGCGCTCATCACGCTCATCAATGACGTGCTCGATCTCTCCAAGGCCGAGGCCGGCAAACTCACGCTCGCCAACGGACCGTTCGAGTTGCGGCGCGAGCTCGAGCAGGTGATCGGACTGTTCGGCGCGCGAGCCTACGACAAGGGAATCGAAATCGCGGCACACATTGCGCGAGGCGTGCCCGCAGTCGTGCACGGCGATCCAGTCCGCCTGCGGCAGGTACTCGGAAATCTGGTCAACAACGCGGTCAAATTCACCGACGCGGGCGCGGTGTTGCTGGCCGTGACGGCGGTGGCTGGCGATCGCGGCCCGGTCAAGCTGGAATTCTCCGTCACCGACACCGGCCTCGGAATCGCGCCCGCCGAGCAGCAGCGAATCTTCGACGCATTCGAACAGGCGGACGGGAGTGTCACGCGCAAGTTTGGCGGTACAGGCCTGGGGCTGGCCATCAGCCGTCAGCTGGTCGAACTCATGCGCGGCACCATGGATCTCACCAGCGAATCTGGCCGCGGCAGTCGCTTCTCGTTCCGTATCCCGATTGACGTGCAGCCGCTCGAACTACCGCCGGTGACACCCGCTGCGGATCTCGGTGCGATCGTCATCGGACTGCACCCGGTCATTCGCAGCGCCGTTTGCGACGCGATTTCGATCGAGTGCTCGCATGTCATCAGTGTCGATTCGCTGATCGTCGCGGTCGAGGCTTTGCAGGATTTCGGCGCGCGCATCACACGGCTGCGCGTGGTGATCGACTCGAACGCCACGGCGAATCTGGAGCACTCAGTCAGCGCGCTGCGTGCGGCAGCAGCGCCTCGCCAGGTCGACGTCGTGGCATTGTTGCCGCCAGACGCCGATGCCGCGCCGCCCAACGGCATCCACCGCGTGTTCGTGAAGCCGCTGTGCACCACCGATCTGGTTGCGGCCGCAGCTGTGGATACCGCGCAGAGCACGCGGATTCGCGCGTTGCCGATGTCCGGCTCGCGCGGGCGCGCGCTGGTGGTGGAAGACAATGCGGTGAACCAGGAGATGGCGCGCGCCATGCTCGACATGCTCGGCTTCCGCGTCACGACGGCTTCGAACGGCCGGGAAGGTGTGGTGGCCGCGGCGGCCGACCCGGATCTCGACCTGATCCTCATGGACTGCCAGATGCCGGTGATGGATGGTCTCGCCGCCGCCCGCGCCATTCGCGCGGCGGAGTCCCCCGGCTTTCACGTTCCCATCGTTGCCCTCACCGGCAATGCAATGCCCGGAGATCGCGAAGCCTGCGTGGCCGCGGGCATGGACGACTACCTCGCCAAACCCTTCTCGCTCACCGCGCTGCGAGCGATGATCGACCGCTGGGCGGGTGTCAGTGCAGACCGCTCATCTGACGCGCATGCGCCGAGATGATGTTGATCGTCGATACATCCGAATCGAACACGCAATAGAGGCCCTGGGGTTCCTGCGGCGGATCGCCCACGAAGCCGTCACCCGCCTTCCACATGAAGTCCGCGTTTTGCGTGCGGCCCACGCCGCCCCAGGCCCAGAAGTTTGAGCCGGCGATGGCATCCCCGGCCGCCGCCCGGCGCGCCAGCAGTCCGAAGATCGCCGTGTAGAACTTGTCGCGGTAGACGGTGGTGGCGACCGGACGAAACGAACCCTCGTCGCGGTTGATGCCAAATTCCTCCAGCACGATGGGCTTGGCCATCTTGTTAGCCGTATCGATGTGCCAGTCGAGATACTCCTTCATTTTCGTCCACGACCCCTCGTAGGTGGCCGCGGCCTTTTTCGGGTCGAACCAACCCCAGTTCGGCGCCCACATGTGGAAGGTCAGGTAGTCCACATTCCTGGTGGCGTGCGAGCGCACGAACAATTCCCGGCTGCCACCCGTGCCCATCCAGCCTTCGTTGCCGGTACTCACGAGCTGGCGTGGCGCCAGCGTCTTGATGTAGGCCGTGGTTTCCTCGATCCACTTCACGAACACGTCGAAGTGCGGACGCGCATTGGCGTCACTGCCTGGCCGCGGCTCGTTGGCGAGCTGCCAGGACATGACCGTGGGGTCTTCGGCATACGCGCGGCCGTTCACCGAATTCTTGCGCTTGATGAGTTGCCCGATGGCGAACCGGAACGCCGCCTGAGCCTTTGGCTCCCGATAGAACGCGGCCGAGTTGTCCATGAACTCGTTCCAGTTCCCGGTGACGTCCGGGTCGACCACCGGCTTGCCGTTGAACCACGCCACGTACTGCGACATGCCGCCCGACCACTGCCAGAAGTTGTTGAGGTACAGCACCGCTTTCATGTCGCGCTTCGCCATTTCGGCCAGCAGGAAATCGAGGCCCTGCCACAGTGTTTCATCGATGTGATTGGGCCGCAGGATCACGGCCGGAGTGACGGCGCGCTTGAGCGTGCTGGTCTCGGAGATGGCCAGCACCCGCAAGTTTGTGATGCCTTGGGCGGCAAGCTGGTCCAGTTCCTTGATGAGCCGCGCACGATTGCCGGTTTTGCCGGGCGAACCGAGATACATGCCGTACCAGAGATTGGCGCCGGCGAAGTAGTAAGGTTTGCCGTCGATCTGGAACTGCCGGCCTTTCACGGTAACGAAGCCGGACTGCGCGGCGACCGCGCTGACAGCCTGCGCTCCGGCAGCGGCACCCAGCAGCACGAACAACGTGGCAATAAGACGGCGATTCAGCATGGATTCAACCCCTCGAAGCACCCGATCGTCGTGATACTAACGTAGGCGTCGAGGTGCGGGTCAATCGCGCGAAGGCTTGATGCCAAACTCCTTGGCCAACGCCATCGCCTCGCGGGGGCTATGCGCGGCGATGGAAGCAATCGCAGTCTCCGCGCTCGCGCGCCGCTCGTCTTCGGGCAGGGTTTTCATCCAACGAACCGCCGCATCCAGATCTTGGGCGATCCATTGTCGAGTCACTTCGGTACGCAGTGTGTCGCGCGCTTCGCCCGGTTTCTGTTCCGCGACCATCGCGGCGACGCGGCCCGGATCCACCTGCACCAGTTCCGGCAAGAGGAAGGTGAAGGCCGCTTCCCGATCCCCGGGGTCTCTCCCGATCAGGGCGCGCTCGATTTCCTGCTCGAGCCGCAGGTTGTGATCGCGCGCCAGCCCGGCAATCTCCTCTTCGCTGAACGCAAGTTCCGCCGACTGCGTGTAGATAGGCGAAGGGGGTGGCGGCGGCGTGGGCTTCGGCCACGGCCTGGCCGCCATGCCGAACAGCACGGCCAGCGCCAGGATGAGAATGGACGTGGTCTTCATAAAAAAAAAACGGGCAGCGTTTGATCGCTGCCCGCAAGTCTACTCAGGCCCGGGATGGGCGGTCAGTCTGCTGCCGCACCATCCGTGCCTGACGGGGTATCGCTTCCAGTCGTCAGATAAATCTTACGCAGTCGAGGCTCGCTCAATTTGCGTCCCCTGATGTTGTTCCCTCGTGACGCCGGGCGTTATACGTACCTGCCGCAGTCACTTGGCCGATGCGCGCTCGTAGTTGGACGGTGCGTGGATCCGCGGGCGGTTGGGCTTCGATCCAGCGCATCGCGATCGTCTCGCTGCCCTTGCGTTCGGTCTCGCTCTGAAGCGATCCCATCCAGTGCGGTAGATAGTCCAGCCGGAAGTCGCGCTCGTGAGCGCTTAGTAGATGTAACCCAGCAGGAGTCCGGCGGCGAGAGTGAACAGAGTGGTGAACGTGGCGGGCAAATACGAAATAGACGTCACTTCATCGATCCTCGTGTGCGCAAGGTTTTGCGGCCCGGCGCTTCTTGCGAGTGCTTCGGACTGCGGCATATGAATCTTCAGGGCCAGTGTGCTTGTGCAAGCGCCGCGGCGGCAATCGGGCCATCCCTCAAGGCGATGTAATCCGAGACTTCTTACCGTTTTCGTTGTCCGACACGAACGGCATTCGTAACGTATTGATCGATAAGAAGTCTCTTGTGGATCACGCCTGTTTCTTCTGCTTGGCGGTGCTGGCTTCGCGCAACTTGGCGGCGCATTCCTCGCAACAGACTTCCACGGTCTTGCCGCCGATCTTCACCTCGATGGTGGAGCTCGGCTCTAACGGATAATCGCAGGCGGCACAGGTTTTCTTGGTCATGGCGGCATTTCTCGGGTTCACCCGCGTTTCGGGGCGCGCTCAGGAGACCATCCTGAGCGGTCGGCCGCTGTCGAAATCTTTAGGGAATTGGGGGCGCTCCCCATTGCCTGGCGTGAGTCCGGAACTCCGCCGGCGTCACGCCGTAATGCTGCTTGAATGCAGCCGAGAAATGGCTGTGGCTCGAGAATCCAAGATCATGGGCAAGTGCGGACAAGTCTTCGCGCGTGGCAATCAGGTCGAGCGCCCTCGCCAGGCGCAGCCGCAGGTGATACCGATACAGCGGCATCCCCTCCACCTGAGCGAACACCTGCGTAAGGTACACAGGCGAGCCTTTCATCTCCGCCGCAATGTCCTCGAGCGTCCAGCGTCGCGACAGATCGCCCGCCAGCAGCACCTTCACTCTATCTACCAGGCGGCGCCGCGAATAGCTGGCGCCCACCGCGCGCGAGGTGCGCGGTCCTATGGCACGCGACACCAGCGTAAGCGACAGCCCCTCGGCCTCGAGTGGCTCGATGCTGCCGTTCTGCAGCGAGTGCTTGAGCAGCATGACCAGCGCCTGGGCACGCGCATCGATGCGCAGATGTTGCTGGTTGAAGGCGAAGGTGCCGCTTTCGCACACCAATTGCCTGGGCGCGAGTTCGCGCAACGTGAGCTCATCGACGCTGAGCACCAGGCTGGCATCGCCGCCTGTCACCGGATGGCTTACCTGGTAGCCCTGCCCCTCATTGAAGAACAGCACGTGGTTGGCATCGGCCACGGCCTGGTCGCTACCCACGTGGCGTAGATACACACCGCGATACGGAAATACGAAGTGCGTGTGCGACGCGCACTCTTCGGCGCTGCGATGCCGGCAGGTGCCACGACAATCCACTTGACGTACCTTCACCGTCCCGCTGTCGTGCAGGCGGCTTACCGTGAACTCCTTAAGCGGGGTATCGAGCGGATTGGGGCGGAGCGACATGCCGCCGATTATGGGGTCAGACCCCATTCAGGCGCACCGGCGAGAACTTTTTGGTTCGCGCGCGGACCAACGCTGTGGCGCAAAACAAGAAATCGGAGAACAGGTCATCAACTTTTCCAGGCTGCTGCGCTCGCTGGCGCTCGGTGTCGTCTTCGTCGACGAAACTCTGGCCCAGACAACTCCGCCACAGGACTCGGGCTCCAAACGCGTCGTCTACGAATCCGTGTTCTACGCGCAGTTCGCCCCGCGCACCGCGCTCGACATGGTCAACCAGACCCCGGGGTTTGCGCTCGACGGCGGCGACGATGAAACCCGCGGATTCGCAGGCGCGGTGGGCAATGTGCTCATCGATGGCGAACGCCTGGGCGCGAAGAGCCAGACGCTCGAAGATGTACTGCTGCGCGTTCCGGCCAGCGAAGTGCTGCGCATCGAAATCCTTCGCGGGGCGGACGTCGCGGGTGACGCCTCCAACGCCGCCGTGCTGGCGAATGTCGTTCGAACGCGCACCGCGGGTGGCGGTACCTGGATGGCGGGCTTCGAGATGACCAACCAGGATCAGCCCATGCCCACGGGCCGTCTCGCCTGGAGCGGGCGAACGGATGACCGCGAATATTCCATCGGCGCCAATACCTACGGGCACGATCACAACTCGACCGGTCCGCGCGAAGTGCGCGATGGCGACGGCACTCTGGTCGCACGCCGCTTCGGCGGCTTCCCGCACGACTCATCCGAAAACGCCATCAACGGGCAGTACTCGCAGCGCGTCGGCGAAGGCAAGCTCGTGGTCACCGGCCAGGCGTTTTATTCGAAGTTCGCAGAGGAGTTCTTCCTGCGCACCACCACGCCCGACGGTGTGCAACTCGAAAACGAACTCAATCCGTTCCGCCAGACCACGCGCAGCGGAGAAGCCGGCGTGACCTACCAGGCGCCGGTCGCGCAATGGGACATGAATCTCACCGCCCTCGCCACACGCAAGCGCCTCGAGAACAGCGTCATCGCCATGCATTTCGACGCGGGCAACGTGCAGGACTCGGAATACGTCCAGGACCTGCGGCAACACAGCGGTGAGACCATTGCGCGTGCCACGTTCACTCGCCTGTTGACCCGCGGCCGCCTGGAGACTGGCGCGGAAGTCGCGGTGAACACGCTCGATGGAGAGATGGATCTGACGCTCGATGAGGGCGAAGGGCCGGCGCCCGTGGTCGTCCCCAACGCCAATCTGCGAGTGAAGGAGAACCGCGGAGAAGCCTTCATCAGCCATGCCTGGCAGATCAATCCGTTGTGGTCGCTGGATTCGCGGCTGGCCGCCGAAGCCTCGAACCTGAGCTTTACCGGTGACACCGAACAATCCGTGTCGCTCACCTACGTGAAGCCGCGCGTGCAGCTCACGCGGAAGTTTGGCCAGCACCAGTTGCAGACGCGCGTGTTCCGTGATGTGGGCCAGCTCGATTTCACCGACTTCGTTTCCACCGCGGCTCTCGCTGACGACATCATCAACGGCGGCAATCCGGACCTGCGGCCGCAGACGGCATGGGCGGCGGAGGTCGAAGGTGATCTGCGGTTCGCGGGCGACTCGGCGCTGCGCGTTCGTCTGTTCCATCATTGGCTGGATGAAGTGGTGGATCTCGTTCCCGTGGGCACTCCCGGCGTGCCCATCGACGCCCCCGGCAACATCGGCAGCGGCACCGCCGCCGGCGTCGAGCTGTCATTGCGGCTGCCGCTGAAGGCCCTGCTGCCCGGCGGCTCGTTCACGCTGGCCGGCACCTGGCAGGACACCGATGTACGCGATCCGCTGACGGGCGAACGGCGCGACATCAGCGACTTCTCCGAAAGCAACATCGAAGCGGAGCTGCGCCAGGACATCACGCAGGCAAAGCTGGCCTGGGGCTTGAACTTCCACACCCAGACCGCCGACTTCGACTACCGCTCCGCAGAAATCGACAGCTTTCGCCAGCTTCGGCAGCTCGATGTGTTCATCGAATCCACCGTCATCACAGGCACGAAGATCCGCCTGTTCATGCAGAACGTGCTCGACGACACCGAGCGGCGCGATCGCCGCTTCTACGCACCCGACCGCAACGGCTCGCTGGTGTTGCGCGAGACCGCCTCTTTTCACCCCGAGATGTGGTGGATGATCACCATCTCCGGCGACTTTTAATGGGGACATTCCTGATTTGCTAGCAAAAGGGGACGCGCCTCCCCTGCCGAACTCACACCCGGAGGTTGCATGAATCGCATGTTCGTCTTGTCCGCAGTCGCGCTGGCCAGCATTGCTGGCGCCGCCGACGGGAAATATCCGCTCAAGCTCACCGCCCCCGGCGGCGAAGTCGTGCTGCCCGATGAAGGCGCGAAGAAGGCGCACGACGAGTGGCGCTATGCCGCTGCACGCCGGGTCGGCGACATGGTCTATGTGTCCGGCGTCATCGTTAATCCTAACAATGGCGAGGGCAACGATGTGGCGGCGTTCAAGGTGCAGACGCGACGCGCGCTGGACCGCCTGCGGGTAATCCTCGAAGCGGCCGGCACGGACTTCCAGCACGTCGTCATGATCAACAGCTTTCATGCATGGCAAGGCCCTAACTTCTCGGGCACACGCGATGAGCAGTTCCACGCCTTCGAGGCCGTCATCGGCGACTTCATGAAAGCGCCCTACCCCGCGTGGACGGCCGTCGGCACCACCGGCTTGTTGTCCGATGGCGGCATCGTCGAGGTGCAGCTCATCGCCAAAGTGCGCTGACCAAATGGGGACATTCCTGATTTGCTAGCAAATCAGGAATGTCCCCATTAAGGTAGTTCCAGAGGGGGAACTACCGTTTGAACACCACACAGCGCCCGACGCACGCGCGCTACGTCGTCGTCACGTTCATGGTCACGCTGGCGATGGTCACGTACCTGGATCGCGCCTGCATCGGCGCGATGAAGCAACACATCGCGGCCGACTTCGGCCTCGACGACGCACAGATGGGCTGGGTCTTCACCTCGTTCATCCTCGCCTACGCCATCTTCGAAATCCCCACCGCGCGCTGGGCCGATCGCAAGGGCGCGGGCTCCGTGCTCACGCGCATCGTCACCTGGTGGTCGTTGTTCACACTCATGACCGCCGGCGCCTTTAACTACGCATCGCTCCTGATCACGCGATTCCTTTTCGGCGCGGGCGAAGCCGGCGCCTTTCCGTGCGTGGCGCGTGTGTTCTCGCGCTGGATGCCGCTGCGCGAACGTGGCACCGCCAAGGGCATCTTCTTCGCCGGGGCTTACGCCTCCGCTGCGCTGACCACGTTTACCGTGAATGCACTGCTGCCCTTCATGAGCTGGCGGACCATCCTCGTGGCGTTCGGCTGCGTCGGCTTCGTCTGGGTCTTCGCCTGGCATCGCTGGTTCCGCGACGAACCCACCGACCATCCCGCCGCCAACGAAGCAGAACGCGCGTTGATCCTCGCGGACCGCGCACAGGTGGTAGCCCATCCCGCCGGCTTCGCGTACTGGGGCCGGCTACTCAAGCAGCGCAACGTGTTGCTGCTGTGCCTGTCATACATGCCCAATTGCGCCACGTTCTATTTCTGCATCACCTGGCTGCCTAGCTATCTGCGCGAGCACCACGGCTTCGAGAGCACACAACTTGGCATCGTCGCGGCGCTGCCGCTCGCGCTGGCCATCGGCACGCAGTTTCTGGGCGGCTTCTGGTCCGACAAGATCGTCGGCCGCTTCGGGCTGATCGCCGGTCGCCGCGCGCCAGGCATCGTGGGCTACGGCGTAGCCGCATTGTTCGTCGTCGCCGCGACGCTGAGCCCCGACCCGAAAGCCGCTGCTGTCCTGTTCGCCCTCACCGTCGCCACCTGCATGTTGACGACAGCATCGTCGTGGAGCACCTGCGTGGACATCGGCCGCGAACACTCCGCCACGGTCAGCGCCACGATGAACACCTCGGGCCAGATCGCCGCGATCATCATGCCGCCTGTGGTCGGCTACTCGCTCA
>DASTTJ010000339.1:0-2403 GCA_035760205.1 Steroidobacteraceae bacterium
GCGCATCGTGCTGAGAAAGCGCGGCTTCGGCCTCGCGCATTGCAGTGACGTCGCGGCCGCTTCCCCAGAATCTGATGACGTGACCATTGTCAACGATACCGATCATCGAAATGAGCAGCACGCGGTCGAGTCCGTAAGGACCGTGCACCACGTGTTCGATGTTGCGCACCTGGTAGCCGTTACGAATGGCTTCCCGAATGCGCTCGATGTAGATCTTCGACCATGTGGGGTGATCGCCGAGACGCGTGCCCACTACCGGGCTTTGCGCATCCTTGACGCCGAGCGCCACCATGAAGGCCGTGTTGCACTCGGCGACGATGCCATGTTTGCGCACCCACGCAACCTGTTCGTCGGGCGACATCGTCACGGGCATGGGCTCGGCGAGCTCGGTGCGGAAGATGGCTTCCGAGCTGTTGGCGACGAATGCGCGATATCGCTCATCGCTGGTGTGCGCTTTTTCGATCGCCGCGTCACGCTCGGCCATCACCGCCTGCAAGAGCAATACGGGCAACACGCACAGCGCGAGAAAAGTCTGCAGCTGAAACGCGCTGTCGAACGGCCCGAACCCACGCGTGGTGGCGAGAGATGCGATGGCCACGGTGAGACCCGCGGCCAGCGCGGTGCGCCGCGGACCGCTCAGCATCGCGATCCACACCAGCACCGGATAGACAATGTACGGAACATCGAGCGGCGAGCTGAGGGCGCCCGGCCTGCGGAGGAACACCGCGAACAACATCAGCAACAACACGCCGAACGCGGACAAGGTGGCGGCGCGCCCGCCGCGCGAGTCTTTCGTGAGCGCGAAGCCGTGGAAGCCGACGGTGAGCACCAGCGGCGTGACGATGAGCGCACCCAGGAAATCGCCGATCCACCAGCTCTGCACTCCGAGCCAGTAGGCGCGATCGGCGAATGACGCATCGCCACGCAGCGCGATGGCAATGATGGCGCAGAACAGCGTGGAGATCAGCGCCGCGCCCGCGAAACACAACACATGCCGCAGGCGCGCGAAGGAAATGGGCCCACGCACGCTGACATGCATCAGCGAGACGCCCAGGAGCGCGGCCGCGAATTTGACCGGGAACAGCAGACCGGACGCTGAAAACGGCAACTGAGGCGCGAACAGCGTGTGCGCGAGCAGCTCGGCCACGTAGCTCGTGACGAACAGCGCCGCCCAATACCGCGCCGGATACAGCAGCAGAAAGGCGAACAGGCAGCCGGCTGATGGCCAGAACACGGCCACGCCCTGCGGAGCGATGAGCAGCGTCAGGCCAATCCCCACCGCAAAAAAATGCAATGGAAAATATATGGCCCCCGCCTGGAGGGGACCTAACTTCAGTCCGAACGGTCGAAGTAGCCGATTCATGACTGTCGCCATCATAGAACGAGACTTGGGGCGTAGCTCAGCGGCGACTGTTTGTTGTTTGCTCGACTCAGTGCATATTGCGGGTCAGGTCTCGTTCCAGGACATCGTGCCGAGGGTCGCCAGGTGAAAAGCCGCTATAGATTCAGGGTGTTGCTGTTTCCGTTGATGGGTGCGCTGGCGGCCTGCGGCGGCGGGGGCGGCGGCGGTTCGGGCAGCAGCAGCAGCGGAGGCGGCGGCAATACCTGGCAATCCGGGGTTTACCTGCCTTCCTCCAACTTCGACGCCCTGTGCACCGCACCGCGCGCCGGCACGGCCGACCGCCCGGGCACCGCTACCGACCAGAACAACTGGCTGCGCTCCTGGACCCAGGAGCTGTATCTCTGGTACGGCGAGGTCACGGATCGCAATCCTTCCCTCTTCACCACGGAAAACTACTTTCCGCTGCTGAAGACCACCGCCACCACGGCGTCCGGGCAGCCCAAGGACAAATTCCATTTCATCTATCCCACCGACGTGTGGGAATCCCTGTCGCAGGGTGGCGTGGAGGCCGGTTACGGCGCCGAGTTCGCCGTGCTCAAGGGCACTGCGCCAAACCGCCGCATCGTCGTGGCCTTTACAGAGGTGGGAACACCCGCCGCCAGCCAGTTCATGCGCGGCGATGAAATCCTGCAGGTCGATGGAGCGGATGCGGTCAACGGAAACACGGAAGCCATCGTCGCCACTCTCAATGCGGGTCTATTTCCGGACGCTACCGGAGAAACGCACACCTTCCTGGTCCGCGGCACCAGCGGTGCGGACCGCACGGTGACCATCACCTCCGCCAGCGTCACGCATGCGCCGGTGCCACTGGTCACCACCTTCAACACCGGCTCTGGCGTGGTGGGCTACATCCAGTTCAACGATCACATCGCCACCGCGGAGACGCCGCTTCGAAACGCGATCACACAACTCGACAATGCCAACGTCACCGACCTCATTCTCGATCTTCGCTACAACGGTGGCGGCTACCTGGACCTCGCGAGTGAACTTGCCTACATGAT
>DASTTJ010000340.1:0-2025 GCA_035760205.1 Steroidobacteraceae bacterium
GTGCAGCCACACTTGCCTGAGCCCGAACAGATCGAAGTGGTCGATGTAGAAGGTCATCACCAGCACCTGGAGCCAGCCGAAAGCAAAGAGCGTCCAGATGGCGGCTCGCAGCCACGGCGTATCGACCGACCACACGATGCCGCCCAGTGGCCGCCATTGCCAGAACAACAGATCGAGGGCCAGGCTCGCGAACAGCACGTAGGTCGATCGTTCGACGGCCCACGGCACCATCTGCGTCCACCAGCGCTTGAACCACGGCCGCGCCATGACGCTGTGCTGCATCGCAAACACGCCGAGCAGCGCCGCGTTGATGAGAAGCGCCATCGCGAATGGCGACGTCGCCGGGCCATCAAGCGTCTTTGGCACCGCGAAGCCACCGACAAACGCGATGGCGTACAGGAACGTGGCCAGGAAGATGGCGTAGGCGAGAACGCCATACGTGAAATACAGGATCCGTGCAGTCATGGTTCCTCCTCTGTCTGAGAAGGGTGCACCGGCTCCCAGTCCGGCGCTATGCGCGTAACGTCCCGGTGCCGCTACAATCGCGCGTGCCGGGGTGGGACGAATGTCCCGGCGGGCACCCGGTGTGAATCGATGAGCTCCAAAAGCCGTCAGACCGTCCGTTTTCTTCGCGCCTCGGACGGCGTGCAGCTGGCCTGGGCAGAAGCCGGCAGCGGCCCGCCGCTCGTCAAGGCCGCCACCTGGCTCACGCATCTCGAGCACGATTTCGAGAGCCCGGTCTGGCATCACTGGTCGACCTTCCTGGCCGATCACTTTCGCTACCTGCGCTACGACGAGCGCGGCTCAGGCATGAGCGAGTGGGACATTCGCGACCTGTCGCTCGATCGGCGGGTGGCGGACCTGGAAACGATCGTCGACGCCGCCGGCCTCGACGAGCCGTTTACGTTGCTCGGCATCTCGCAAGGGTCTGTGGTGTGCGTCGCCTACGCGGTGCGGCACCCCGAACGGGTGGCGCGGATGATTCTCTGCGGCGGCTATGCACGAGGAGCCTTGCGGCGGACCGATGAAGAGGCGAACCGCACCTACGAGGCGATCATCCGCCTCGCCACGTTGTGGGGCAGCGACAACCCCGCGTTCCGCCAGGTGTTCACGTCGCGCTTCATCCCGGGCGGGACTGAAGAGCAACTCCAGTGGTTCAACGATCTGTGTCTGAAGACCGTGTCGCCCGCGCTCGCTGGTCCGCTGCTGCGGGCACGCGCCGACACCGACATCACCTCGCTCCTCTCGCAGGTCCGCACGCCGACGTTGGTACTGCACGGGCGGGAGGATGCGGTGGTGCCACTGGCCGAAGGGCGGCTGTTGGCCACGGAAATTCCTGGCGCGCAGTTTGTCGAGCTCGAGTCGAAAAATCACGTGCTGCTCGAGCACGAGCCGGCCTGGGCGAGGTTCAAGGACGCCGTGCTGGAATTCACCGGACAAACCACGGCGTCGCAGGATGGGGCGTTCAAGGATTTGTCGCCGCGCGAGCGCGAAACGCTGGCGCTGCTCGCGGAGGGGTTGAGCAACTCCGAGATTGCCGAGCGCCTCGGCATCAGCGAGAAGACGGTGCGAAATCACCTGTCGCATCTCTTCGACAAGCTTGGGGTGTGGTCGCGCGCGCAGGCGATTGTGTTCGCGCGCGATCGCGACTTTCGGGGCTAAGCCACCGCCGACACGCGCGGCGCCCGCTCGAACGCCGCGGCGACGTCCCGGACCGTCAACGGCTTGCTGATGAAGTCGTTGAAGCCGCTCTCGATGCAGGCCCTGCGCGTTTCCGTGGTCACGTCCGCGGTCACCGCGATCAGCCACGTGTTGGTACCGCGCTGACGCAGCGTCTTTGCCGCCTGCAGTCCGTCCATCACCGGCATCTGCAGATCCAGCAGTATCAGGTCGTAACGGGTGGCCGACGCGAGCTCGACCGCTTCGCGGCCATCGGCGGCCGCATCGAAGGTGACGCCGAGCTTGGTCAGGATTTTTTTCTGCACCAGCATGTTCACGGGATTGTCTTCCGCGAGCAGCACGCGC
>DASTTJ010000341.1:0-7481 GCA_035760205.1 Steroidobacteraceae bacterium
GCCGGCGATGACGAAGCCGACATCACCGGGTCCGAGTTCGCGCGCCGGCACGGACTTCGGCGTGAACCGGCCCATCTTGTCCACCGTGTGCGCGCGTCCGGTGGACATGACGCGGATCTTGTCGTTGACCTTGAGCGTGCCATTGAAAATACGCACGAGAGTCACGACGCCGACGTAGTTGTCGAACCAGGAGTCGACGATGAGCGCCTGCAGCGGCGCCTCAGGATCGCCCTTGGGCTGAGGTATGCGATCAATGAGACGTTGGATCAGTTCCTCGACGCCCTCTCCCGTCTTGCCGGAGACCATGAGCGCATCGTCCGCGGAGATGCCGATGATCTCTTCGATTTCCTTGATGACGCGTGCGGGGTCGGATGACGGCAGGTCGATCTTGTTGATGACCGGCACGACTTCGAGACCGAGCTCGGTGGCGGTGTAACAGTTGGCAACGCTTTGTGCCTCGACGCCCTGCGTGGCGTCGACGACCAGCAGCGCACCATCACAGGCCGCGAGCGAACGGGAGACTTCGTACGAAAAGTCCACGTGTCCGGGGGTATCGATGAGATTCAGCTGGTAGGTCTCGCCGTCCTTCTTCGACTTGTAATAGAGAGTGACCGCCTGCGCCTTGATGGTGATGCCGCGCTCGCGCTCGAGCTCGAGGGAATCGAGCACCTGATCCTGCATTTCGCGGGCTTCGAGGCCGCCGCAAATCTGGATGAAGCGGTCCGCCAGCGTGGATTTGCCGTGGTCGACGTGGGCGATGATCGAGAAATTGCGTATGCGTTGCATCTAGGAAAGGTCGGCCTGCCGCCGTGACGGATGAGCGGATGCCCATCGCGTGCGCCGGCAAAAAATTAGCGCGGGATTATAGCGGCAGGACGCTTAAGGAGCCGCAAAACTTCGTTGGAATTCAGCGTGTAATGGCAAATAACACTGCCATCGAGCAGCAGCACCGGCACTTTGAGGCCGAATTGGCGAACGAGCTCGACATCGGAGTCGACGTCGACCACGGTTACGAGCGGCAGCGCGCCGGTTCGTTCCAGCTCGGCCAGGCCGTGCAGCATCTCTTCACAGAGCCCACAGCCTTCGCGGGTGAGCACCACGAGGCCTTTGGGCATCATGGTGGGGGAATCATTTGGCGGTCACTTGCGCCGCGGCGCCAGCCCCAATCCTTCGGTAGCGGCGGCAGCCTTGGAGGCCTTGACCTGCTTGGCGATGAGCTCGACGGTCGTGGGAGGCACTTCGCCAACGGCAGTGATCTGATGTCCATCGACGACCGTGGAAAATGCCGAGGACGAGCCCACTCGCGAAGGACCTTCGGTCGGCTTGCTGTCGGGCTTGCGAGGCTCGACGAACACCGATACCGAAGCGATGCCATCGGTGTACACGAGATGGGCCACCGGCTCGCTGGATCCGGGCATTGCCTGGGCCGAACGCGTGGCCATGCGGAAGCCCGGGGGCAGCCGCATGGCTTCCCACAGCGCCGGCGCGGTATTGCTGGCGACCCGCCGCTCGGCACGAAGCCAGCGGTAGTTGGAGGCGTCCATCTGCGGCTTGAACATGGAGTCAGGAATGCGTTCGGGCAGGTCGATGGTGGAGAACACGATCTGCTCGATGACTTCACCGGACTGATCGCAGAGCTGCGTCTTGAGCGGCATCGAGGTCTTCTCGTCGATCCACAGGCGATAGCCGTATCGGTATTGGTCGCGCGGGTGCAACGCAACGACACGCGTGTCGCGTCCCAGCAGGCGCTGACGCTCGCCGCCGCGAATTTCGTAGACCAGAGAATCGCCTTCGTCGATGGCGGGCAAGGCACCGAGCAACGGACCGTCGGGAGCGCGGCGCTCGACCAGTACCGTGCGTTTGTCGGGGAAGTAGCAGATGAGTTCGTTGCCTTCGCGAATGAATTCGCGGCCCGAGCCGTCGAGCGACTGCAGGCGTTCAGACACGTCACGTCCGCGGACGCGATGGATGATGCGCAGGGTTTCCACGCGGCCGCCGTGTACGTGCGTGAACACGCCGACGTAGTTGCGGGTGGTGAGCGCGCGGTTCATCCGCTCGAGCCATTCTTTGGGTTCGGCGCCGAACGCGACGCCCGCACCGATCAGCAGACTGAACGCAGCGATTCGCGCCACGTGAGCGCGGCGAGTATGAACTGCGTGGCTCGAATCAAGGAACATCCGAGGCTCCTGCGGCGTCGGGGCTCGGCTCTGCCTGCGGCGGCGCATCTGGATCGGTGGCGACCAGGCCGAGCAACGCCATGCGGCGCGACAAGGGCCCGGAATATTCGCTGTGCGCCACGACATAATTAGCGAGCCGCGCCGGCGGCGCAATGCTGGCCGAAGAACTTGGCGCCGGAGTGACATATCGCTCGGGTTCGCCATTGGACGGTGCGCGCTCCGCGGCCTGCGGCGTGTTGGCCGCGACCACGGTGCCGGTGGATTCTGGTGCGAGCACGATGGATTCCGTGACGGGATTGCTGGCGAGAATGGTTTCCGGATCGTCCTGAACGCGCAGCCAGAAAATGGACATGGCGGCTACACCGGCGGCAATGCTGGCACCGGCTACCGGACGCGCAAAGCGGGCCCAGCGCGTGACGCTGGAAGTACCGGTCGAACCGGCCGAAGCAGCGACGGAAGTGCGCGTGGTGGTGGTGATGGCGGCGTCTACCGTACCGTCACCGTAAGTGACTTCCTGCGCCACCGCGGACTGCACTTTCCAGGCGACGCGGTCGTGTAATGCCACGCCCCGCTCCGCGCGCAACGCGGCGCCGATCATGGAAAAGCGAGACCACTGCGCCCGCAGCGCTTCGTCACGTGTGAGCCGGCGTGCGAGTAATTCGCATTCGGCTCCAGGCAACTCGCCGTCGAACATTGCCGACATCTGGCTGTCGCGCTCTTCGTTCATATCATTTCCTCGGTGCGGCCCAGGCCGCCTTCAAAAACTTCGCGAAGGCGTTTGTCGATGGCCTCGCGCGCTCGAAATATACGGGAACGAACCGTGCCGACCGGGCATTCCATGGCTGCCGATATCTCTTCGTAACTCAGCCCATCCAGCTCGCGCAGAACGATGGCCGTCTTGAGTTCTTCAGGCAACGCATCGATGGCAGAGTTCACGATGAGCCGAATTTCTTCGGTAAGTGCCATGCCCTCGGGCGTATCGGGGTCCTGAAGCTTGGTCTGCACGCTGTGCGATTCCTCAGGGTCGTTCAAATCCAGGTCGTAGCGGATCGGACTGCGATCGCGCGACGCGAGACTGTTCTTGGCGGTGTTGATGGCGATTCGGTACATCCACGTATAGAAGGCGCTGTCGCCACGAAACTGGGGTAATGCCCGATACGCCTTGATGAAAGCTTCCTGCGCAATGTCTTCCGCTTCAGCCGGGTTTCGTACGTAACGCAACACCAGCTTCACCACCTTGTGCTGGTACTTGCGAACCAGCAGGTCGAACGCGGTCTTGTCACCGCGCTGAACACGCTTGACGAGAACCAGGTCACTTTCTTCAACCGTCACAGGAGCACCCCGGCTCCTTTCGAGCTGAATAGACCCTGAACGCCCACAAAAGTTTCCTTTTGGGCGTGAGCTAAACAAATGATTTTTAATGGCGCGTGACGCACTTCAAACCTTGGGCTGGATGGTAACAGTGGGGCGGGTGGAGCGCCCGGAACCCCGACGCAGGTGCCCGTGGAGGCGCCGGCTGAGGTGACGGAAGACTCTGGACTCTCGCCGCACCTCTTCTATGAGCACGGACCGTCGTCCTGCGGGCGTCGCGAACCGCACAACCCAGAATCGGACGCCCAACCGGAAGGATCCTTTTGCAAGCGTCGCCGGTTGACGCACGAGAGTGGGCCCGAGGCAGATGGAAAACTCGCCCTCTTCCGTCCATTCGATTGCACGAACCGCACGGGGACCCGAAAGCAACACGAACTCACACACGCCGGCGACTCCGGCGGCCGCCACCACAAGACAGATGCCGGCGCGCGCCGGCCACGGCAATTCGACGGCGAACAATGTGACGGCACAGGCAGTCGCCAGCCAGGCGAACCAGACCGCCGCGGCCATTCGTGAAGGAATCAAATCAATTCGATCGCAGGAGCTGTCGGCACAGCGCCGCGCGGCGGGGATCTTCGGGGACATCTCCCGCGAGCAGATAACGCGCGATATCCGGATCCGGCAATTCCAGAAATTCCGTGAAGGCAGCACGTTCGTCGCTTGCGGCGAAAGCGTGTCGATCACGAAGATATCGCAAGAGCAGGAAATCGAGCTCTTTCATGCCACGTCGGCACTGCCATTCCAATCGACGTATTTCGATCTCGGGCGTCACTTCTCAATGTTGCCGTTCGAGCATCATCTTCTTGATTTCAGCGATCGCCTTCGCCGGGTTGAGGTCCTTCGGGCAGGCCTCGGTGCAATTCATGATGGTGTGGCAGCGGTACAGCCGGAACGGATCCTCGAGTTCATCGAGTCTCTCGCCGGTCGCTTCGTCGCGCGAATCGATGATCCACCGATACGCCGCAAGCAGCGCCGCGGGGCCTAGATAACGATCGCTGTTCCACCAGTAGCTGGGGCACGAGGTGGAACAACATGCACACAGGATGCAGGCCGACGGACGATCGATCTTTTCCTGATCTTCCTTCGACTGCGGACGCTCGCGATCCGGCGGCGCCGGCGTGCGCGACTGCAGCCAGGGTTTCACGGCCGCGTACTGCGCGTAAAAGTTTGTGAGATCGGGGACCAGATCCTTCACCACCGGCATGTGCGGCAACGGATAGATCTTCACGTCGCCTTTGACTTCGTCGCAGGCCTTGGTGCAGGCCAGCGTGTTGAGCCCACCGATGTTCATCGCGCAACTGCCGCAGATTCCCTCGCGGCAGGAGCGGCGGAACGTCAGCGTCGGGTCGACCTCATTCTTGATCTTGAGCAGCGCGTCGAGAACCATCGGACCACAGGCATCCATGTCGACTTCATAGGTGTCCATGCGGGGGTTGTTTCCCGAGTCAGGATCGAAGCGATAGATGACGAACTTGCGGACGCGTTTGGCGCCGGCTGGCGCCGGATATTTTTTGCCGGCAGCCTTGTCGATCTTCGAATTCGCGGGGAGCGAGAGTTCAACCATCGCAGGGGATCCTCTAGTACGTTCTCGCCTTCGGCGGAATCGGCGCGACATCGTCCGTGAGCGTATTCATGTGCACCGGGCGGTAGTCGATGCGTGCCTTGCACGCCTCGTCCACCCAGCACAAAGTGTGCTTCTGCCAGTTCGTATCGTCGCGGTCTTTGAAATCTTCGCGGGCATGGGCGCCGCGGCTTTCCTCCCGATTCTCGGCGCTGACGATCGTTGCCATGGCCTGCCCGAGAAGATTGTCCAGCTCGATAGTCTCGACGAGGTCGGTGTTCCAGATGAGCCCGCGGTCGGCCACCTTGACGTCGGCGAAGGACGCGTGCGTCTTCGCGAGGTCGCGCACGCCGTCGGCCAGGGTGGTGCCGGTGCGAAACACTGCCGCGTCGCGCTGCATGATCTTCTGCATTTCGAGCCGGATCTCCGCGGTGCCGCGGGATCCCTTGGCATTGCGAAAGCGGTCGAGTCGCGACACAGCGAAGTCACCGGCGTCTTTCGCAAGCGGCGCATGACGCTCACCCGGTTTGACGACCGTGGCCGCATGACGCCCGGCTTCCCGGCCGAACACCACCAGATCGAGCAGCGAATTGCTGCCGAGGCGATTCGCGCCGTGGACGGAAACACACGCGGCTTCGCCGACGGCCATGAGGCCCGGTACCACGGAGTCCGGATTCCCGTTCTTGAGCGTCACGACTTCGCCGTGCACGTTGCAGGGAATTCCACCCATGTTGTAGTGAACCGTGGGCAACACAGGGATCGGATCCTTGTTCACGTCCACGCCCGCAAAGATGCGCGCGGTTTCGGCGATTCCGGGCAATCGCGCATGGATGACCTCGGGACCAAGGTGCTCGAGGTGCAAGTGGATATGGTCTTTGTCCTTGCCCACACCACGGCCTTCACGAATCTCGATGGTCATCGAGCGTGAAACCACGTCACGCGAGGCGAGATCCTTGGCGTTCGGCGCGTAACGCTCCATGAAGCGTTCGCCGTCGGAGTTGGTGAGATAACCGCCCTCGCCGCGCGAGCCTTCGGTGATCAAACAACCCGACCCGTAGATGCCGGTGGGATGGAACTGAACGAATTCCATGTCCTGCATCGGAAGGCCAGCGCGCAGCGCCATGCCGCCGCCATCACCCGTGCAGGTGTGCGCCGAAGTGCAGGAAAAATACGTGCGGCCGTAACCACCCGTGGCAAGGATGACGGTGTGCGCGCGATAGCGATGCAACCTGCCCGTGGCCATGTCGAGCGCCACGACGCCGCGGCAAGCGCCGTCCTGCATGATGAGGTCGAGCGCGAAATACTCGATGAAGAACTCGGCATTGTTCTTGATCGACTGCTGATACAGCGTATGCAGCATCGCGTGACCGGTTCGATCGGCGGCCGCGCAGGTGCGATGCGCCGTACCTTTGCCGTAGTGAGTGGTCATGCCGCCGAACGGGCGCTGATAGATGCGTCCGTCGCCGGTGCGCGAGAACGGCACGCCGTAGTGCTCGAGTTCGATGACCGCGGCAGGCGCCTCTTTGCACATGAACTCGATGGCGTCCTGGTCGCCAAGCCAGTCAGAGCCCTTGATCGTGTCGTAGAAATGGAATCGCCAGTCGTCTTCACCCATGTTGCCGAGCGCCGCCGAGATTCCTCCCTGTGCCGCGACGGTGTGGCTGCGCGTCGGGAACACTTTGGTGATGCAGGCGGTAGTCAGACCGGCTTCGGCCAGGCCCAGGGTGGCGCGAAGGCCGGCGCCGCCGGCGCCCACCACGACGACGTCATAGGTGTGCTCGATGAATTCGTAGTCTTTCATGCCCAATCTTTCAAACAACAGTCATTCGCAGGATTGCGAAACATCCCGCAACCGCGGCGGCCACGTGGATGAACGTGGACAGCAACAGCAGGGTCGTTTTTGCCCCCTTGGCATGTACGTAGTCTTCGATGACCACCTGAACGCCGAGCTTTGAATGCCAGGCCAGAGTGAACACCAGCATCGTGGTCAGCACGGCTACCCACGGCTGCCCGAGCCACCCACGCATTGCGTCGTAGGACTGAAGCGATGAATTGAGCAGCGAAATGACGAACCAGGCAGTAAGCGGCAGCAGCGCGACGGCCGTCACGCGCTGGACCCACCAATGGCCGACGCCCTCGCCGGCCGAACCTCGACCCATGACTTTCGACAGCGGCGTGCGCAGGCTCATGCCGCCCCCGGCAATGAGAAGCCCATGGCCCGGCAAGCAAACCAGATGACCACTGCCGTGAGCAGCACGGCGGCAACGATGACCACGGTGCCGCTGCGGCGCGCCTGTGCGCGTTCGAGTCCGCGCCCGGTGTCCCACACCAGGTGCCGGATGCCGTTGCAGAAGTGATAAACGAACGAGAAG
>DASTTJ010000342.1:0-12891 GCA_035760205.1 Steroidobacteraceae bacterium
CATCCAGCGCCCGGCGTGCCGCTCGATGGCGCGCAAGCCCAGCATCAACGCCACGACCGCCGCGCCGACGCCAGGCGCGGCGCGCAGGAATCCCAGCCCGGCACTGTCCACGTGCAGGATGTCGGTGGCGTACACCGGCAGCAGCGCCGTGGCGCCGCCGAACAACACCGCGAACAAGTCCAGCGAGATCGCGCCTAGCAAAGGCTTCTTGCTGACCACGAAGCGGAACCCATCGAGCACACTGTGCCAGCGCCACTGCGTGGCCGGCCCCTGCGGCCGCACCGGCCTTACAGTCGACACCATGATCACCGTGAACATCAACAGCGCGCAGGCGATGGCATACACGACGTGAAAGCCGAAGATCGCCAGCACGCCGCCGATCGAAGGACCGACGATGACGCCGACCTGGAACAGCACCGCATTTGCCGAAACCGCGCCAGGCAACAGGTGCCTGGGCACGAGATTCGGTGTCATTGCCTGCCCGGCCGGCGCCCAGAACGCGCGCGCCAGGCCTAACAACACCATCGCACCGAACACGATTCCGACGTTGGTGCTGCCGGACAACGTGAACCACAGCAGGATGGCGGCGCCCGCGAGCTCGGCGGTATATGCGCAGGCAATGATGATGCGACGGTCGAAGCGGTCGGCCACCTGGCCGCCCGGCAGCACCATTGCCAGAAACGGCAGGAACTGCGCGAGGCCAATGAGCCCGAGGTCGAGCGGATCGCGCGTGAGCCTCCACACCTGAAAGCCCGCGACGACGTTGATCATCTGCCAGGCCAGTGTGCCCGCGAGCCGCCCAAAGGCATATCGTGCAAAGTCGGGTTGGCGCAACGCCTGCAAGGCAGGCGACCGGGATTGAATGCTCAAGGGGACGTTGGTTGGCGTGGCTGCGAGACCGCACTTTAACTGGTAACGTCCTGCTCCGTTGGCCATTGCGCCCCTGATGAGAGAGGGTCTATGCGATGAAGGCGGCTTCTGAAATTGTCGTAGCTGGAATCGCGGCGATGTTGCTGTGCGCCTGCGCGCCCACGCCGCCGCGTGCCGATCCCCCGCCGCCGCCGCCGCCGCCGCCGCCCACGGCTGATGAGCAATTCGAAGCGCTGGCACAGCGGTTTCTGCGCGAAGCTCCTGAGCAATCGCCATCGAGCGCCACCGGCCTCGGCGATCACCGGTTCGACGATCGTCTCGACGACGTCAGCGCTGCAGGCTGGCAGGCGCGGCTGACATTCACCGACCTCTATCTAGCGGCGCTCGGGCCCATCGACCGTGCGCAACTGTCGCGCGCCAACCAGGTCGACGCGATGCTCCTGCTCCACGACCTCGAATCCGACCGCTGGAGATACCAGACGCTGCAGGAATGGCGCTGGAACCCGCTGCTCTACACGCGGATCGCCGGCGACGCCTTGTACGCCCTGCTGGCGCGTGAGTTCGCTCCAGCGCCCGAACGCCTGAACAACCTCGGTAAACGGCTCGACGAAGTGCCGCGACTCCTGGCGCAAGTACGCGAGGTGCTCGAGCCGGCGCGCGTGCCGAAGGTGCACGCGGAAACCGCGTCGAAGCAGAACGCCGGGTTGATATCCATGCTCGACGGCGAGATCGCCACCCAGATCGCCACGCTTCCGGCGGATGCACAGGGTTCTCTGCGCGCCAGCGCCGCGAAGGCGCGCAGCGCCCTCTCGCAGCACCAGATCTGGCTCGACAAGCGACTCACACCGGAAGCCAAAGGTGATTTCCGGCTCGGTGCCGAGCTGTATGACCAGAAGCTGTCGTTCGCGCTGTTCTCTCCGCTGTCGCGACCGGAGATCCGTGCGCGCGCGGAAAGCGAACTCGCGGCCACGCGCGCAACGATGTACGAAATTGCGGTGGGCGTACTCAAAGGCAAGCGTGGCAGTCCGCCCACCCCTGACAAGCCGAGCGCCGCGCAGCAGCAACGCGCCATCAAGGCCGCGCTTGAACTTGCGTACCAGGACCGTCCGCAGCGCAACGCCGTGCTCGACACCGCGCGCGCCACGCTGATCGACGCCACGCAGTTCGTGCGCGAGAAGAACATCGTGACGGTGCCCGACGAGCCGCTCGAGATCATCGTCATGCCCGAGTTCCAGCAGGGCGTGGCGCTGGCGTACTGCGATTCACCCGGAGCGCTCGAGAAGGGCCAGAAGACTTTCTACGCCGTCTCGCCGATCCCCGAGCAGTGGACGCGCGCGCAGACCGACTCCTTCCTGCGCGAGTACAACTCGCGCTCGATTCACAACCTGACCATTCACGAAGCGATGCCGGGGCACTACCTGCAGCTTGCGCACGCCAACAAATATCCGTCGACGCTGCGCAAGGTGCTGGCATCGGGTCCCTTCATCGAAGGCTGGGCGGTATACACCGAAAGCGTGATGATCGAGCAGGGATACATGAACGGTGATCCGCTCATGAAGCTCATCCAGCTCAAGTGGTATCTGCGCAGCATCGTCAACGCCCTGCTCGACCAGGCGGTACACGTCGACGGGATTTCACGCGATGCGGCGATCAGGCTGATGACCGAATCCGGCTTCCAGGAAGAACGCGAAGCCGCGGGCAAGTGGACCCGTGCGCAGCTCACCTCCGCCCAACTACCGGTCTATTTCGTCGGCGCACAGGAACATATGGCATTACGCGCCGAAACGGAGCAGCGCCTCGGCACCGCGTTTTCGCTACGGGAGTATCACGACAAGGTGTTGTCGTATGGATCGCCGCCGGTGCGCTTCGTGCGGGCGCTGATGTTCGACCTGCCGATCACGGAGTGATTGTCTAACTATTAACCGCCGCGCCAACGGCGAGTCAGGGCGTATCGGCAGACTTGTTGCGGTCGATTGCCGGCTTGCCGCTGATGCTGCGTCCGACGTCTTCGGCTTTTTCCTTCGCTTTCTTGAGCCAGATGCGCGCCCATGCGAATTCCAGACTGAGAACGCCGAGGCCGACGAAAATTGCCGGCCAGCCCGGCAGGATGGGCATGACCGCGAGAATGATTCCGGCGATCACGATGGTCCCGCCAACGATGCCGATGGCGATGCGCTTCGCCATGCGGTACGACCCATAAAAGGGATGCTTTTCATCAAACACGAGTAGAGACCTGATGACGGCGGCGGCGGGCATCATACACAGAGCGATGTTACCGGCCGGTGTTCCCAGGGCCGCCGACTATTTCGGCTCAGGATCCGAGAAAAATCCGGTATGCCGGATTGTTAGTTTCGTCGCTGTAGGAATAATGCAGGACGTTCAGGTGATCGATGAAGTCTGCCGTGTCAGATGCCGGCACGTCGATGCCCGCCAGTACGCGCCCGTAGTCGGAACCATGATTGCGGTAGTGGAACAGCGTGATGTTCCAGCGGGTACCGACGGACTGCAGAAACTTCATCAAGGCACCACGGCGCTCCGGGAACTCGAAGCGATACAGCCGCTCATGGGCGATACCGCCGTTGGCGTGTCCGCCGACCATGTAACGCACGTGCAACTTCGCGATTTCATTGTCGGTCATGTCGGTGACACCGTATCCGGCGGCGCGCAGCTTCACGATGACTTCGTCGCGCTCTTCCTTGCCGCGCGCCAGCGCGAAGCCCACGAAGATCTGCGCGCGCTCTTTCGCGCCATGACGATAGTTGAATTCGGTGACGGCGCGCTGCCCCAGGATCTCGCAGAACTTGAGGAAACTGCCCGGCTGCTCGGGAATCTCCACCGCGATGAGCGCCTCGCGCGACTGGCCCACGTCCGAGCGTTCAGCCACGTAACGCAACTGGTCGAAGTTCATGTTGGCGCCGCTGTTGATGGCGACGACGCGTTTGTCCTGCCAGCGGTTGAGCGCGCAATACTTCTTGATTCCCGCAACCGCCAGCGCACCGGAGGGTTCGACGATGGATCGGGTGTCTTCGAAGATGTCCTGCATGCCGGCGCAGATTTCGTCGGTGTCGACCAGCACAACCTCATCGACGTGCTCGCGGCACAGACGGAATGTTTCTTCGCCCACCCTCCTGACCGCGACGCCGTCGGCGAATGCGCCGACGCGCTCGAGCACGACGCGCTTGTGGGCTCGCAAAGAATCGTGCATGGCCGCGGCATCGACCGGCTCGACGCCGATGATCTTGATCTTGGGGTTGAGGTACTTCGCATACACGGCGATGCCCGATATGAGCCCGCCGCCGCCCACCGGCACGAAGATGGCATCCACCTCGCCGCGTGACTGGCGCAGGATTTCCACCGCCACGGTGCCCTGACCCGCGATGACGTCCGGATCGTCGAACGGATGTACGAAAGCGAGGTTCCGTTCGCGCACGATGGACTGCGCGTGTTCGTAGGCGCTGTCGTAATCGTCGCCATGCAGAACCACTTCACCACCGAGGTCGCGCACCGCGTTCACCTTGATGTTAGGCGTGGTCTGGGGCATCACGATGATCGCCGGTATGGCGCGGCGTTTTGCCGCCAGCGCCACACCCTGCGCGTGATTGCCGGCCGAGGCGCAGATGACGCCGCGCTTCGCCACCGATTCGGACAGGTGCGCAATCTTGTTGTAGGCGCCGCGGAGCTTGAATGAGAACACCGGCTGCATGTCCTCGCGCTTCAGCAACACGGTGTTGCCGATACGGCGGGAGAGGCGCGGAGCGGTTTCCAGCGGAGATTCGATGGCCACGTCGTAGACGCGGGCACGAAGGATGCGTTCAATGTAGGTATCGGTCACACCCCTAGCTTAACCGGCGCGCCCGTCGCGGCACAGTAGACTAGAATTGCCGCGCAGGGAGATCACCAGACACATGCGAAGCATTCACGGATACCGGTGGGCCGCGGCCCTAATGTGCCTGGTGTTCCTGTCACCGGCCTTTGCCGCCAAGAGCACCTTGCCCAAGGGCATGAAGCTGCCCAAGGACGTCAAGGTCCCGAACGATACGCCGGTGGCTATCTATCTACCGGCGAACGACCTCGGCACCCGGTTCTACGTCAGCAGCATCGGCGCCTGGGCCTACCCGGGCAAGTCGCTGGACGATGCCCGGCGCGACCTCGGCGGGCAGCTCTTCCCGCAGATGCAGGCCGTCGCACTCGCGGAATCCGGCGCCTTCGACGAGGGCAGCTACGGCCTGCTGATCGCCATCAATCCCACCTGGAATATCGTGGCCGGCCAGCTCTCGCTGACCATGGATTACAAGGTCTACGACGCCGCCGCGGCCAAGGTGCTGGAGGGCTCGCGGGTGCAGAGCGTGCCGTTGAACTCACCAGGCCCGCTCGGCGGATTTCCGAACGCGGCTCTGCGGACGACGCAGCTCGTCATGGTGGATGTGCTGGCGAAACTTTCGCCCAGCGCGGCGAAGTATCCCGCCACCGCGCAGATGAGCGGCATCGATCGCGAGTTGCTCATCGATCGCAAGAAGGCGGCCAGCACGGGCACCGCCTTCTACATCAACAAGTCCGGCCAGATGATCACCGCCGCACACGTCCTGCGCGACTGCGTGGTGCTCGAAGCGCAGAAAGATGGGGTCACCTTCCCGCTCACGCTGACCGCCAGCAGCAATTTGCTCGACCTGGCGGTAGTGGCAAGCGGCAAACCCACCGACCGCGCGCTGCCGCTGCGGATCGGACAGACACTCACCCTCGGCGAAGGGGTCACCAATGTCGGTTATCCGCTGCAGGGCCTGCTGGCCGATTCTCCGAATCTCACACGCGGCAATGTCAGTGCGCGCGCGGGCATGAAGGGCTCGGTCGGGCTGTTTCAGTTCTCGGCGCCCATTCAACCCGGATCCAGCGGCGGCCCGGTGGTGTCCGATGGAGGCGAATTGCTGGGCATCACCGTGAGCTCGCTGAATGCGGCGGCGCTCATCAAGGACGGGCTGTTGCCGCAGAACGTGAACTTCGCCCTCGAAGCAAAATACGCCGCCATGTTCCTGCGCGATTTCCACATCGACTTCGTCGAGGTGCAGCCGAGCACGAATAGCACCATGACCATCGCCAACGACGCCGCGCTGGGCGCGGTTCTGCAATTGAGCTGCTATCAATGAAGGGCCGGCGCATGAGCATGAACGTGAAATCCTGTGCGACCTTCATGGGTGTCATGGTCTCTTTCGCCGCGCTGGCAACTGACCCGGTGCCGGCCGAGACAACCGAACCGGCGAGCGCCCTCCCCGCCATGAGCTTTTATGGCTCGATCGCCAATGACGAGCTCTTCGAGCTGGTCAGTAAAAGTGATCAGTTCACACGGATCGACAAGGAGCTGTACGGCAGTCCGCTGCACCTGCGAGTCATGCATTCACTGCAGCCCACCTCCGGCGGCAAAGCCACGGGCCTGCTCTCGGCGATCTTCAGCGGCGGCACGCTCGGCCTGTTGCCGGTGGTCACCAACAACAGCCTGGTGGTCACCTACGAAGTGCGCGTGCATGGCCGCGAACTGGTTTCGTATTCCTACCAGCGATCCTTCACGCGCGCGGTCAACATCTGGGCTAAAGATGAAACCTACGGTCTCGGCAAGGATGGGCTGGAGTGGCTCAAGTCCACCGCCACCGAATTCACCGCCGCGGCGGCCAGTGACGCAAAGCTGACGTCGCTCAAGAAGGAATACGAGCGGTATTTTGGCGCGCCTTGATGGTGGCGCGCCCCGACGTCGGCTAGCTAGTCGCGGACGCAATAGCGGAACTGCGTACGCCCGACGGTGACGCGGTCGCCGTCCTTCAGCGTGTGGCGCGACACGCGTTTGCCGTTCACGAAGACTCCGTTGGTGCTGTTCAGATCTTCGATCGAGGTGTGCACAGGGCCCGCCAGCAACACGGCGTGATACCGGCTGATGTGTTTGGTATCGAGCACCAGTTCGTTGTCGGAGCCACGGCCAATACGCGTGCGACGGCCGAGCACGTGCACGAAGTCGGTGTTGCCGTCGGTGCGGATGAGCACGCGCGCAGGCCCTTCGAGCGCCACTTCTTCGCCGGTTTGCGCCGAGGAATCGGCGGCCACCGAGATGCGCTTGTCGAGGTCCGATTCGAGCTGCTGAATGCGGCTGTCGCGTTGCAGGATCGACCGCTGGCTTTCAGCGATGACTGCGCGCCATTCCTCGACGGTGACGTTGGCTTCCTCGACCTTCGCGCTCTTGTCGCGAACCTCGATCTCGAGGTTGCGGATGCTTTCTTCCGCCACCTGCAGGTCGTGATCTTTTTCCGCCGCCTGCGAGCGCGCCAGTTCCGCATCCAGCTTGATCAGGCGGATCTGCTCTTCGCGTGTGTTGAGCTCGGCACGCAGGTGCGGCACAAACGGGTCGGTGGAGGCAAGCGCATCCGCAAGCCGCGCGGAGAGCTGCGCTTCTCGCTGCTGGCGCGCCGCCATGTCCGCTTCGAGAATCGCGATCTGCGCATCGCGCCGGGCGATCGTGGCGCGCAGGTTCGTGCCCTCTGAATCAAGGACCTCGCCGCGCTGGACGGTCAGGGTCAACTGCGCGACTTGTTGTTCGAGCGCCGCGATGCGATCCGCGCGCGCGAACAATTGATCTTCGAGCGCGGGGATGTCCGCACTCTGTACGCCAAAACGCTCGCGGGCGGTGTGCAGCGACTCCAGATGCCTGGCGAGCTGCTCGCGAAGTTGCGCCGTCTCCGAATTGGCGCGCGCCATCGCCACCGCGCGTTCCGCGTCGCCGATGCGCTGACGTTCGTTGAGTTCTTCGATGCGCCGCTCTGCGGTAGCTAGTGCGTTGCGCAGGTCTTCGATGAGCGGCGGCGAAGGCGGCAGAACGATTTGTACGGGAGCGGGAGCGGGCGCCGGCGCCAAAGCGGCAGCCGCAGTCGGCACCTGCGCGGGCTCAGGACTGGATGGCGGCTTCGCAGCCTTTCTCGTGGACTTGGGTACAGCCAGCGGCATCTGAGGCATTTCGTGCGTGCCGCTGTGATCGAGATCGTAGGCAGGCCTGGCGCCTGGCGCGAGGGCGGGCATTTCCATGGTGGCTTCGGCGGGCGCCGGCGCCTCGGACGCCAGGGTGCCGCTCGGCAGAACCCACGTGTCGGTGTGCGCGACGGGATCGTTCAGCGAGGACTCGTAGGCAGCAACGTCCAGAACGGGCAATTCAGCCGTCGCTTCGTTGTCGACGTCCGACGGGGACGCGCTGGTATTCACCGGAGGCATCGCGGGATATCCCCAATTCTTCGATTTCTGCCGGGATTCTAGCCCCCGTTCCGCGGCACAGGGTTGAAGACTTTTCGCGCGCCTCGGGAAATGCGAATGCGCTTCTCAGTTCTGTCAAATCCCCCTAAGAAGGCGGCCGAAACTTCGGTTGTCCGGCGTTGGGTTATGGTTGCGCCCCATGGACACCACCCCGCCGCGCCTGCGCCGCGCGTATTTCGAATGCCGTCACGGCCAGCTTCACGTGCACAACGCCATTCCGGTGGGAGGCGGGTTCGACGAGTTGACCACCCTCATCTGCCTGCACGGCGCAGCCGGCACCGGACGGATGTTCCTGGAGGTGTCGAAACGGCTCGGCAGCAGCCGCTCGATCTACAGCCCGGACCTGCCCGGATGCGGAGAATCCGATGCTTCGGCGGCCGCGCTCCCGATCGCCGGATTCGCCGACGCCATCGCCGACTTCCTCGACTCCATGCGCTTCCGGCAGATCGACTTGTTAGGCGTGGGAGCAGGCTCGGCGGTGGCCGTGGAGATTGCGATCGCCCGGCCGAAGATCGTGCGCAAGCTTTGCCTGCTGGGAGTACCGGGGAAGGAAGCGGCGTCAGCCGGGTCCGGCGCGCAAGGCTTGCAGGGCGCGGCTGCCGGCTGGCAAGCCGACCGGCGGCAACTCGTCACACAACCCGTGCTGTCGATTGCGGACGAGACCAGCATCGAGTCGGCGGCACCGGCCATCGCCGGCAAACTCAATGAGTTCCTCGGGGCTTAACCCCGCGCGTGAACGTACGGCGCCGTGAGCCCGGAAAGCTTCAGCGTCTGTGCGCCCTGCGCGTCGAAATTGGCCGGATCGAGCCAACGTAGATAGGCATCCCTGAGCCCGCCATTCCAGTCGCCATCGATGATGGCGAACCAGGTGGTATCGCGATTGCGGCCCTTGTTGACGATGGCCTGACGGAACATGCCTTCGTACGTGAAGCCGAAGCGGACCGCCGCGGCGCGCGACGGCAGATTGCAGCTATCGCATTTCCACTCGTAGCGGCGATATCCCAGTTCGAACGCGTTCGCCATCATGAGGTACATCGCCTCGGTGGCTGCGCGCGTGCGGCCGAGGCGCGGCGAGAAATAGATGTTGCCGATCTCGATGACGCCGTGTTTGGGCTCGATGCGCATGTAGGTGCAGGAACCCACGGCGCGTCCGGTTGCAACGTCGACGATGGCGTAGAACTGGGGATCGCGTGAGCCCTCCGCTTCCTTCGCCCATTTTTCGTATTCGGCGAAGTCGTGATACGGCCCGTGAAAAAGGTAAGTCCAGCGCGCGCCCGCGGTGTCCTCGGCCTGCGCCTCGAAGATATCGCGCGCGTGGCGTGCGGCATTCAGCGGCTCGAGCTGGCAATAGCGGCCCCTCAGCGACACATGCGGTGGAAACGCTGGCGGCTTCCAGCCCGGCAGGTCGAAGCCAATGGGCTGGCCGAATTCGTTGAGGCGTCGAGTTTCGGTCGGGGTGTTCATGACGGCGATTCTCGCATCGCCCAAAGGCCAAGCGAAGGGACACTACGGCGAGACGAGCGCGAAAAGCTTGCCTCGACAAATCGAATACGCAGAATGACTGCATTCGCGCGATCACGCGCAAACAAGAATCGGAAGCTTCATGCACCGCCTCGCACTTGTCTTGATGTCCCTGGTTTTCTCGACAACCGCCATGTCCACTGACGATTCACGCCTGCTCACTGCCGAAAAGATGTGGACACTCAAGCGGCTGGGCGATCCGGCCATCACTCCGGATGGAATCACCGCCGTAGTGCCAGTGACCACGTACGACATCAAGGAAAACAAGGGGCTCACCGATCTGTGGCTGATTCCCGTGGCCGGCGGTCCCGCGCGCCAGCTTACTGCCGACAAGGCCAGCGATACTCAGCCGACGGTGAGCCCCGATGGCAAGTGGATTGCATTCGTTTCGAAGCGCGGCGACGACGCCGAGAACCAGATCTATGTCATCGCCTTCGACGGCGGCGAGGCGCGAAGGGTGACGAACATTCCCACCGGCGTCTCGGCGCCGAAGTGGTTTGCCGACAGCAGCCGACTCGCGTTCGTGAGCGAGGTCTGGCCCGATATCGTCCGCTGGGAAGACCAGGCGAAACGCAAGAAGGAACGCGCGGATTCGAAGATGACCGCGCGCGTATGGACGAAAGCACCCATCTCCTACTTCGATCACTACCTCGACGATCGTGAACCGCACCTGTTTTCCATCGCGGTCGATGGCGGCGAGCCAACGGCCATTACGCGCATGTCGGGCCATTACCTCTCCAAGCAGGAATACGACGCGTCGTCATACGACCTTTCGCCCGACGGTCTGGAAGTGGCATTCGCCGCGGAGATGGACGCAACCGGGATCGACAGCAATTACGACCTGATCCTGCTCGAGACCTGCGGATGCAAGCCGCCGCGCAACATCACCGGCGCCAACAAGGCTGATGAAGGGACTCCGGTATACAGCCCGGACGGGCGGCGGCTCGCATTCACGCAGAAGCGGGTGCAGCGGTTTTACGCCGATCGCTCGCGGCTCATGATCTTCGACCGTGCCGCCGGAACCACGGTGGGCGTCACGGAGAATTGGGACCGGACCGTGGACGGCCTGGTCTGGGAGCGCGATTCCCGAACGTTGTTAGGTGCCATCGACGACGCCGGCACGCGGCGCGTGTACCGCTTCCGGCTCGATGGAGGCGCACCCGCGGCGGTGACCAAGGCATCGAGCTTCAGTTCGCTGGCGCTATCGCGCAATGGCAAGGGGTTGGTGGGAATCCGTCAGAGCTTTACCGAGCCCCCGACACTGGTGGCGATCGCCGCTCGTTCCGGTGCCGTCACCAGCCTGTCAACCTTCAACGACGCGGCACTGGCGGGTATCGAGCAGGGCAAGGTGGAAAGCGTCGTCTACAAAGGGGCGAAGGACGCTGTTATCCAGATGTGGGTCATCTATCCACCCGGTTTCGATGCGGTCAAGAAGTATCCCGCGATGATGCTGCTTCACGGCGGGCCCCATAACGGCATCACCGACGCCGTGCAGTGGCGCTGGAACGCGGAAGTGTTCGCGAGCTGGGGCTACGTGGTGACGTGGCACAACTTCCATGGTTCGAGCGGATTCGGCAATGCGTTCGCCGACTCCATCAATCCCGACCGGATCACGCTGCCGTATGAAGACACCATCAAGGCCGCCGAGTGGCTGATGGCGAAGCCGTACATCGACAAGGAGCGCATGGTGGCCGCGGGCGGCAGTTACGGCGGATTCCTCGCCGCAACGTTGTTAGGGCGAAAACATCCGTTCAAGACTCTGGTGGCGCACGCCGCCGTCTACAACCAGTTCACGCAAATCGGCGCGGACTATGGCGCCGAGACCGAGCGCTTCTTCAACTTCTGGGACAAGCCCGAGGAATTCGCGCGTTATTCGCCGCACACGTCGGCGGGAAGTTTCAACACGCCCACGCTCGTGATCCACAACCAGAACGACCTGCGCGTGCCGCTGAGCCATGGCATCGAACTCTTCAATACTTTGCAAAAACGCGGCGTGCCTTCGAAGCTGGTGTATTTTCCCGATGAGAACCACTGGGTGTTGAAACCGCAGAACTCGCTGTTCTGGTATCAGACGGTGCGTGACTGGATCGCAACCTACGCCAAGCCTGGCGCGTATTAGTCGAGGAGATGCGCATGAAACGACGAACTATGCTTTCGCTCGCGGCTGCGGGCGCCGCCACGCTGGCGCTGCCTTCGTGGGCGGCGAAGAAGTCGAAGCCGCTCAAGATTCTCATCCTTGGCGGCACGCGGTTCATTGGCCTGCACATGACCGCACTGGCACTGGCGCGCGGGCACACGCTCACATTCTTCAATCGCGGCAAGACCAGGACGGACCGTTTTCCCGAGGTTGAACGCATCAAGGGCGATCGAAACGGCGAGATCGACGGTCTCAAGGATCGCGAATGGGATGTGGTCATCGACAACTCGGGCTATGTGCCCCGCCATGCGCGGTTGTCCGCGGAATTGCTGGCGCCGCGTGTGAAACAGTACGTGTTCGTGTCGTCGATTTCGGTTTACCCGGATTTCAGCGTACCGCGCGAAGAGAGTTCGCCCGTCGGCAAGATTCCCGACGAATCCGTCGAGAAGGTGGATGGCGAAACCTACGGACCGCTGAAGGCGCTGTGTGAACAGGTCGTCGAGAGGACCATGCCGGGCCGCACAACGGTCATCCGTCCCGGTCTCATCGTCGGGCCCGATGACAATACCGACCGCTTCACTTATTGGCCCGCGCGCGCGGCGCGCGGCGGCGAATTTATCGCGCCGGGCGCACCCACCGATCCGTTTCAGGTGATTGACGTGCGCGACCTCGCGGCGTTCACGCTCAACACCGTCGAGAACAATGTCACGGGTGTCTACAACCTCGTGTCCAATGTCAACGAGTTCAAGTTTGGCGATCTGACCAGCGCCTGCGTCGCTGCCGCGCGCAAGCAGGCGAAGCCCGCCGCAGCGCCGCGAGCCACCTATCTACCGGCGGAGTTCCTCGAGGAACAGAAGGTGGAGCCGTGGAGCGAGATGCCCGTGTGGTTGCCCGCCAAAGGAGACGAGGCCGCATTCGCCGGCACGAGCAACAAGGCAGCGCGCGCGAAGGGACTCAAGATCACGCCCATCCGCAAGACCGTGGAGGACACGCTTGCGTGGCATCTGACCCGGCCGGAAGAGGATCGCGCGAAGCTCAAGTCCGGCATCGCTCCCGATAAGGAAGCCGCGGTGCTCGCGGCG
>DASTTJ010000343.1:0-8929 GCA_035760205.1 Steroidobacteraceae bacterium
GCCCTGGATCTGCGCGTCCACGCCGAACTTGCCCGCGCCCGAGATGATGCGCAGCCCGCGTTCGGAGATTTCACCGACTTTGTAGTGTGTCCCCTCGACGTCCAGTGTCGCGCCCGTGGTGACGGGGTAGGGCAGGCGAAAGAACTCGCGTCGGCTCGTCAACTTGGGAATGCGGTAGGTGGTAGCCACGGGAAAACGATACGGGCAAACCCTGAGGGCTTCCATCGGGGAAGGTCGCACCCGGCCTCGAGCGAAATGCGAACTGCGTCAAATAATGGGGCCGCCCGTGCACCGAGCGGCCCCTGATTCCGCGATGAGGCGCGATTTACCAGTGGTAAGCCATGCGGGCGAACAGGAATCGGCCGTTGAAGCCATAAGGTGAATAACGCGAATACCCCAGTGCATTTGTGGCGTTCAGATTCACGGTGCCGCCTGGCGGATTGGGCAGGACACGGTTGTTCGGAACACGGTCGGGATACTGGTCGAACAGGTTGTCTGCACCGAGGCTCAACGAGAGTTTGTCTTCCAGTAGTTTGGCGTTGAGCGTGAGGTCGACGATCCAGTCGGGCTGTACGTGCAGGTCGCGCGCGTCTGCGACACCAGCATTGATTTCCGCGGTGCTCGGTATGCCCGGCTCGACGACCTCGCCATAACGCGTGCCCTTGAGATTCACGCCGAAGTTCGTGGCGCCGAGCGGCACGACCCAGTCGACGCCGAGACTGACCTTGCTGTCGGGAGTCCCTTCTTCGAAGCTCAACGTGTTGTTGCGTGCAAAGAGTACGGGCGGCGTGCAGGGCGCGGGCTGGCCCACGCAGATGTTGTCGATGACATTGGTGGACGGCACTTTCTCCACCTCGGTGTCGTTCCAGTTGCCAGCGGCGACGAATTCGAACTTGCCCGCTTTTTCGGTGCGCCACAGGTAGCGCGTCACCAGGTCGATGCCCTCCGTCTTCGTGTCGACGCCGTTGATGAAAAACCGTGCCACGTTGGCGCCGAAGGGCGCGATGAGCGCGGCCACCTGCGGGGTGTTGAGGTTTTCCGACAACACGATCCGATCTTCGATGTCGATGCGATACGCGTCGATGGTGGCTTCGAAACCGCCAAAGCGGATCACCGTGCCCAGCGAGTAGTTGGTCGACTCCTCGGCGTCGAGCGGCTGTGCCCCCAGCGTGATCGCCACATCCGATGTTGCCGGGAAGGTGCCCACTTCGAACGGCACGCCGTTGATGAAGTTGGTCGCCGTCGACGTGAAGAACGCCTGCTGCAGCCCCGGCGCGCGAAAGCCGGTGGAGATGGCGCCGCGCAGCGCGAAGCTGCCGGTGAAGTCGTAGCGGCCGGCGACCTTGCCCGTGACTGCGGAGCCGAAGTCCGAGTAGTCCTCGCCACGAACGGCGACAGATGCCAGGAATTTCTCCGTGAGTCTCGCTTCGACGTCGGCGTACACGCTGTACGCCTCGCGGTCTTCGTCGAGTTCGTTGCTCGGCTGGAATCCCGGGAAGCCCTGCGCGCCCGCGGCGACACCGGCGACGGGCCCGCGATCGTAGGAAGTGGGTTCGCCCGCCTCGATCGAATAACTCTCGGTGCGGGCTTCGATCCCGAAGGCCACGTTGATGCCTTCGGGCAGGCCCCCGACCTCGAATGTGCGCACGATGCCGGCGTTGAAGACGAGCTGGTCGTACTTCATGGCGCCCGCGTCGAACTCGGTTTGCGAGCTTGCGCCGTACGAAGTGTTGAGACTGTTCTCGACGCCGTAAGCGACCTCGTTGGACCCATACACCAGGCTCACGTCGGCATCCCAGCTGCCCATGTTTCCGCGCACGCCCCAGCCCAGGGCCAGGTCGTCGATGTCGGTGGTGATGAGCGGCAGGAAGCCGTTGGGGTAGATAGCGGGCACGTTGCGCGCGTCATTGAAGATGCGCGGGAACGCCGCCGAGTTGCCTTCGCGTTGCTGGTAACCGGCCCAGCCGTAGATGTTCCAGTCGCCTTCGAGCGGCACGCCCGCGTTGACATAGGCGGTGATGTCTTCGACATCGGCGTCGCCATAACGCGATGTGACCGGTGAGCCCGGCACGCGGTTGTCGAAGTCGCCACGGCTCGTGGGATCGCGGTCGCGATATTCGCCCGACAACGTGAGGAAGCCTTCGGCCCCCAGCGGCAGACCCACCCAGCCAGACGCCGTCATGGTGGCGCCATCGTCTTCGCTTCGCCGGCCGCGTTCGGTTTCCACTTCGGTGTCGTACTGGCCGTAGGTCAGTGACGCGTTGCCACCTTCACGCGCGTCGCGCAGGCGCAGGTTGATGACGCCGGCGATGGCGTCCGAGCCGTATTGCGCCGAAGCGCCATCGCGAAGCACTTCGACAGTTTCGATTGCCGCGAGCGGAATGGCGTTGAGGTCCACCGCCGCCGATCCGCGGCCTACCGAGCCGTTCACGTTGACCAGCGCAGACTGGTGGCGGCGCTTGCTGTTCACCAGCACCAGGGTTTGATCCGGCGCGAGGCCGCGTAACGTGGCCGGGCGGATGTGGTCGGTACCATCGGTGATCGACGGGCGCGGAAAGTTGAGCGATGGCGCGGCAGTTGACAGCGCCTCAGCGAGCTCCGTGCTGCCCGATGCAGTCAACACTTCCTGCGGCAGCACATCGACGGGCACGAGTGTATCCAGTCGTGTTCGCGTCGCGACGCGCGTGCCGGTGACCACCACTTCGCCGATATCTTCTTCGTCACCATCGGCGGGCGTCTCCTGCGCCAGAAGCACCGGGCTTGCGGCGAGACCGAGGGCCGCGGCAATGGCGGCGCGCAAGGTCAGCGCGCGGAAACGGTTGAGGTCGTTCATGGTTTCTCCTTCCTTGAATTGTTCGGAACTGAAGAACGTCACGGGTAGAATGCCGGCCCGTGCGCTATTTCAAATCAGACAACACCGCCGCGGTGAGCGCGGAAATCATCCAGGCCATCACCGACGCCAACGTGGGTACGGCATTGGCCTACGGCGCCGACCGCTGGTCGGATAAGCTCGACAAGGTGTACGGGGAATTCTTCGGCACGCCCGTACGCGTATTTGCCGTGTCTTCGGGTACCGCCGCCAATTCTCTCGCGCTCGCGACGCTGTGTCCGCCGTGGGGAACCGTACTTACGCATGCCGAAGCGCACATCGAGCGCGACGAGTGCGGAGCGCCGGAGTTTTTCACCGGCGGCGCCAAACTCTCGCTGGTTGAAGGCGCGGGCGCCAAGATTGCGCCCGATGATCTGCTGGCTCGACTCGACTGGTTCGAACCGCACGTGCATGGCGTGCAGCCACGCATGCTCTCCATTACCCAGGCCACCGAACGCGGCGCGATCTACACGCCGCCGGAGATCAGTGCGCTTTCGAAGATTGCTCATGAGCGCGGCATGGCGGTGCACATGGATGGCGCACGTTTTGCCAATGCACTGGTGGCCCAGAAGGTGGCGGCGGCCGAACTCACCTGGAAAGCGGGTGTGGATGTGCTGTCGTTTGGCGTCATCAAGAATGGCGGCATGAATGCGGAAGCGGTGGTGTTCTTTGATCCGACCCGCGTGTCGGACTTCGAGTTCCGTCGCAAGCGGGCAGGGCAGCTCTTCTGCAAGGGACGATACGCGGCGGTGCAACTTCTCGCCTACCTCGAAAGTGGTATCTGGAAGCGCAATGCCGAGAGAGCCAACCGGCTCGCGTCCCGCATTGCGACCACGGCACCTTCGCTGCTCAGCGAGCCGCTTGCCACCAACCAGGTGTTCATGAAGCTTGGGGAGGCGCGTATCGCGGCGCTTTCGAAAGAGTTTGGTTTCTATCCGTGGGGGCCTGCGGGCTCGGGCGAAGCGCGCTTCGTGTGTTCGTGGGACACGCCCGAAGAAGATGTCGACGCGTTGTGCGCCGCGCTCGCCAAGGTTAGTTAGCTGCTGCGAAACGCGAAGTAGGCGGCGGCGACGAGACATAGCCCTGCCCACAGGAAATCGAGCTTCAGCGGCTGCTTCATGTAGAAGATGGCGAATGGCACGAACACCGCGAGCGTGATCACTTCCTGCATCACCTTGAGCTGGCCCAGCGACATCGTCGTGTAGCCGATGCGATTGGCCGGTACCTGCACCAGGTACTCGAACAGCGCAATGCCCCAGCTCGCGAGCGCCGCGATGATCCAGGGCCTGGCCGCCAAGTTCTTGAGGTGCGCGTACCAAGCGAACGTCATGAAGACGTTCGAGATCACCAGCAGTCCCGCGCTTTGTGCCCAGGCGGGCAGATTCACGCGACGCGGCCCTGCTTGAGCTCGGCGAGCTCGGCGCGCAACGCGGCGATTTCACTCTCGAGTGAGGCGACGCGCGCCACCAGTTCGGCGTTGGTGGGTGCGCGTACGAACGCGGCGTCGCTGGCCTTGTTAGCCGCGACTTCACCGGCGGTGGCCAACTTGGCGGATTCCGGCAGCTCTTCGAACAATTGCGTCCAGCGGGAGTCGCGTCGGTTGGGTTCGCGCGCGAGCTGGGCGACGATGGCGCCAGCGGGACGATTCGCGAGACCTTCGAGCAGTGATTCGACGATGCCGGGGTCGGGAAATTCCGCCATGCGAGGGGCGCGCGAGCGCAGCTCACCGGGCGTCTGCGGTCCGCGCAGCAGCAGTTCGCACACGATCGCAGTTTCCTGCGGTGTGAACTTGAGGCTGCCGAACTCCGTATTGCAGAAGATCTGTTGATACTTGGGTACCCGGCTGCCGAATCCCGATTTCTCCACGACCATGTGACGTCGTCCGAGTCCCTCCACCACGAACTTCACGGTGGGTTCGTCGAGCTGCATGGAAGGTTCCCGGTTGCTCTTCTGATTGCACGCATTGATGAGTGCATTGAGGGAGAGCGGATACTGGTCGGGCGTGGTTATCTGCTTTTCGATGAGCGCGCCGATGATGCGCGCTTCGATTGCCGAGAGGCGGATGTTCATGCGCGAAGTATACTTAGGTGTGTCGCGCCGTCTGCTCTACATGCTTCTGTTGTTCGTGGTGGCCGGCCTGCTGCTGTTCGTCCCCATGCCCATCCCGCCCACTTACGCGGGCCGCACCGTCGAGAACGCTGGCCACGCGCCGCTGTTCTTCCTCCTGACCCTCGGCGTCATTTTCGCCATGCGCGACCACCCGCGTTTTACCGGAGCGCGGCTCTACGCGCTCGCCGGCTTGGTCGGCGCCGGCGCCGGATTCCTGAGCGAAGTGATCCAGAAGCCGTTGGCGCGGGATGCGGCGTGGGAAGACGTGGTGGCCGACACCATCGGCGTGATCTGCGCGCTGGCGACATACGCGATATTCGAGCGCCGCGCGAAGTTGCGCACGTGGCAGCGGTTGGGGGCACTCGCGGTCGCGCTCTCCTGCATCGCAATATTCCTCGCGCCGATTGTTAGGATGACGCGCGCCTATGTGCACCGCAATGGACAGTTTCCGGTGCTCGCCGACTTCCGCTCGCGTATCGAGCTCTATTGGACCCTGAGCATCGGCGTCAATCGCCGGATCGTCGGTAACGCGCTCGAAGTCGAGCTGGTCGCCGACGAGTTTCCCGGCGTCTCCTTACATGAACCGGTGCCGGACTGGCGCCGATTCAAGACCCTGATCATCGACGTGGAAAACCCGGATGCCGAGCCTCTCGATCTCGGCGTGCGCGTGCATGACAGGCAGCACAAGCGCACCTTCAACGACCGCTTCAACCGGCGTTTCGAGCTTTCCGGTGGTGAGCGGCGCACTTTGCGAATTCCGCTCGAAGACATCCGGAACGGGCCCAGGCAGCGGCTCATGGACATGGCGCACATTTCGGACATCACTCTGTTTCGCGGCGCCCATGCCGGTTCGCGCCGATTGCGCATCTATTCTTTGCGGCTCGAGTAACGGACTTCGTTGAACATAGGCTGCTGCCTCTGGCAATTGAGGCTTTTCGCGGGTGGGGGCGGTGCCTATACTGCGACCCATGGAACCGATCGCCGACACCTTTGACGCAGCCTTTTCCAAGACCGTGGATCTCGCCAACAAGATGGCGGACAAGGACAAGGACGCGGATCTCTGGGACATCGCCGATGGCATGCTCGCCGGCGCAATTCAGTACTGGCTGTACTCCCGCCAGCCCTGCGGTGACACGCGTTGCCAGGACTGCATGCCTATCAGCACCGCTGAAGGGCGCATGTCCGAGTTGAAGCGCCTCATCGAGCAGCTCGCCTCGGAGAGCGAGTACTTCCACACGCCCACTGATTCGAACGCCGGCCGGGCATAGTTTCAGGCTACGGCAGTCGATGCCTCGCCCTTGGTGACCTCGGTCAGCGCCTGTTCGAGCAACTCAAGTCCTTCCTCGAGCTGCTCTTCGGGAATCGTCAGCGGCGCGAGAATGCGGATCACGTTCGAATAGATGCCGCAGGACAGCAGGATGAGCCCGTGGCGCCCCGCGGCCTGCACCAACGCCTTGGTGAGATCGGCATCAGGCGCATCGGCGCGACGGTTCTTTACCAGCTCCATCGCCACCATCATGCCGAGCGAGCGCACTTCGCCGATGCAGCTGAACTTGGCTTGCAAGGATTTCAATCGGGCGGTGAGCTTCGCGCCTAGTTGTTCGGCGCGCTGATTCAGTTTCTCTTTCTCCAGCACTTCGAGCACGGCCAGTCCCGCGACGCAGGCCAGCGGCGATCCCGCAAATGTGCCGCCGAGTCCGCCCACCACAGGGGCATCCATGATTTCCGTTTTGCCGATGACGGCCGACAGTGGCACACCCCCTGCGATGCTCTTGGCTACCGTCATGAGATCCGGTTCGACACCGGAATGCTCGATGGCGAATGTCTTTCCCGTACGCGCGAAGCCGGTCTGGATTTCATCGGCGATGAGCAGGATGCCGTGTTTGTCGCACAACGCGCGCAAGTCACCCAGGAACTGCGGCGGCGCGATGTAAAAGCCGCCTTCACCCTGCACGGGTTCGATGATGATTGCCGCGACGCGCGCCGGATCCACATCGGCCTTGAACAATTGCTCTATCGCCGCGAATGAGTCTTCCGGCGTTACCCCGTGATAGGCCATGGGGTAGGGCACATGAAACACTTCGGGGAGCATGGGGCCGAAGCCCGCCTTGTAAGGCTGTACCTTGCCGGTGAGCGCGATGCAGCCGAGCGTGCGCCCGTGGAAGCCGCCACTGAAAGCGATGATCGCGGAACGCTTCGTGGCATAACGCGCGATCTTGATGGCGTTCTCGACCGCCTCCGCACCCGTCGACAAAAAGATGGTCTTCTTCGGAGTCGGCCCCGGCGCCAGCTTGTTCAATGCTTCGGCCAGCGCGATGTAACTTTCATACGGCGTGACCTGAAAACAGCCGTGCGTGATTTTCTCGAGTTGCGCCGCCATCGCCGCTTTCACCTGCGGATGCACGTGCCCGGTATTGACCACGGCGATGCCACTCGCGAAGTCCACGTAACGGCGGCCTTCCACATCCCACAGTTCGGCGTTCTGCGCGCGCTCGGCATACACGGCCAGCGAATTGCCGACGCCACGCGGAATGGCGGCGATACGCCGCTTGTGAAGATCAGCATTTTTTGTCACAGGTCTTCTCTTTAAAAAAATGGACGCCGCCGCTTCGGCGGCGATTTCCGACGTGGCGCGTGAGCGCATGACAAGGCTCTAGGCCAGACGGTGCCTGCTCAAGGGGAGTGACCGAATTCTACGCCCGATGGCCGTATAAATCGCATTACAGACGGCCGGCGCCACCAGTGCAGTTGCCGGTTCGCCAATGCCGCCCGGGGCTTCGCCGCTATCGATGACGTAGGAGTCGATGCGCGGAGCATCGGTCATGCGGGCCACGCGATAGTCGTGGAAATTGGTCTGCTTCACGCGGCCGTTCTGGATGTTGATTTCGCCCCACATCAACGCCGACATGCCGAAGATGATCGAACCTTCGATCTGTGCGATCACGGTGTCCGGGTTTACCTGCTGGCCGCAGTCCGCGGCGCAATAGACGCGGTGCACGCGCACCTTGCCATCCGAGAGGGAAACCTCGGCCACCTGCGCCATGTAGGTGCCATAACCTTCCATGACCGCAAGGCCATGGAAGCGTCCTCGCTGCGGATAACCGAAGCGCGATTCCTTGACCACCAGGTCCATCACCTTGAGGAAGCGCGGCTGTTTCTCGAGCAATGCCTTGCGGAACTCGTAGGAGTTCTTTTTGGCGGACACCGCCAGTTCGTCCATGAAGCTTTCGGCCACGAAGCAGTTGAGCGCGTGGCTTACCGAACGCCAGTAACCGACGTTGATGCCGATTTCCTGCTGCTGGAAGTCCACGTGCACGTTGGGCACGTCATAGGGATAGTTAGACGCCGCCTCGACCGCGAACGGGTCCACCATTTTCTCGGTGACCGAGGGGAACATGCGCGCGGTGACCGACGGCCCGGTCAGGTGCAGGTTCCAGGCGATGAGATTGCCCTTGGCGTCGAACGCACCGGTGGCCTGGTCGAAGGCCGGCGGCCGATAGGCGTCGTGCGTCATGTCGTCTTCACGAGTCCACACGAGTTTGACGGGTCTCTTGAGCGCCTTCGATACTTCGACAGCGGCGGGAATAAAATCCACTTCCAGGCGCCGGCCGAAACCGCCGCCGAGGAACGTGGTGTGGACCTTCACCTGCTTAAGCTCGAGGCCCGCGGCCTTGGCGGCCGTCGCTTGCGCGATCTGCTGGACCTGCGTCGGCACATAGATGTCGGCGCCGTCGGCGCGCACGTCGGCGGTGCAGTTCTGTGGCTCGAGGGTGGCGTGCGCCAGCAGCGGCAGCTCATAGTCGGCGCGCACCACGCGCGCAGCGCTCTTGATGGCCGCGGCCGCGTCGCCGTCATGGCGCGCCACGCGGCCTGAGCCGGTGGCACCCTTTCGCAACATCTGACTGACCTTCGCGTCAGTGAGCGCGGCATTGGGCCCCGCATCCCATTCGA